>JABHUX010000060.1 GCA_018658635.1 Alphaproteobacteria bacterium | reverse complement strand
TGATACTTTTTAATTCAAGTATCAGGTATTGGCATAAACATATTTACCGCCTCCTGATAAAAATATGTTCCTTCTTCATACTGAAGTCAAATTTTCTTCAAAAAAGAGTGATAAAGAAATAAGTGTTATGGATGAGCACGTTGACTATGATTAAGGCAAAGACAAAAAAATAAATTTGCAATAACCCCTGTGTTATAAGCCCTCATTAATTTTGAAATAAATACTAGAGCAAAATCAGTCGTTTAATAGTGTTTTACTTTCATTCTCTTTTAGTAATATGGCACGATACTTTTTTTTCAAAATCAAAACCCCCACTACCAATTTACTTCAATTTTTTTTAAGGTAAAAACCTAGTAATTTCAATAAATTCCTAGACCATAATGATAAAAATTAGAGAAAAGGCATTAGAAAAATTAGAATATTTTTGCCTAAATCATCTTGCCAAATATTCATCTCAAAGAAATTTTGATCATGGACCTGAGAATAGAGACAATGTTAGTGAATTATCTCAATACATTAGCCATCGCATTCTCGATGAGGTTGAGGTTTTAAAGGCAAGTTATAAGAAATTTCCCTACCCGGTAGTTGAAAAGTTTATCCAAGAAGTCCTATGGCGAACTTATTGGAAGGGTTGGTTGGAAATGCGCCCAAAGGTTTGGCAGGATTATAATAAAGATTTATTAGAGTTAAAAAAAGAGACAAAAAAAAATTATCTAGATGCCATCAATGCGCAAACGAATGTTGAACCTTTTAATGACTGGGTAAAAGAGTTAAAAGAAAAAGGATATTTACACAATCATGCAAGGATGTGGTTTGCAAGTATTTGGATTTTCACTTTGAATTTACCTTGGCAACTGGGTGCTGATTTTTTTCTAAAACATTTACTCGATGGCGATGCTGCATCGAATACACTAAGTTGGCGCTGGGTTGCAGGACTCCATAGTCAGGGCAAACACTACCTTGCAACCGAGTGGAATATTAATAAATTTTCTAGAAAAAAGTATAAGAATTTAAAATTAAATGAAACGGCTATAGCCAAATATGAAACTAAAACTTATGAAACGTATCCAATCACATTTGATAATATTTCAAACGAACAATCGTTATTTCTGGTTCATAATTTAGATTTTTGCTTTCCCCATCAACATCAAACACAATTTAATTATTATGGGGTGATAGATTTTAATAGTGTTTTACAAAAACAGGGTTACTCAGAAAATGTAATGAATTTTAAAAAAAATATAAATAGTGAATTAAAAAATCTAATCAAAGAAAAATTTAACTCTGAAATTTATATTGATAGTTTTGAAAATTTACAAAAAGTTATTCAAGAGAAAAATATTAAGCAAATCATCTTGCCTTATCTAAGTGTGGGTTATGAAAATGATTTTATTCACACCTTTAAAAAGCAGGTCAATATTGCCTATTCGGTCAGGGATTATGACAGATATTGCTGGCAATTTGCAACGAAGGGTTATTTTAAATTTAAAGAGCAAATACCAAAAGTTCTAACTAAATTTATAATTTAAAATTTTTATTGTAGTAATGATGAGTTTAATAATTTAAAAAATAATAACTTTTAAAATAATGTTTGAATTACCTAAATTAAATTACCCAAAAAATGCATTAACTCCAGCAATGTCGGAAGAAACATTAGACTTGCATCACGGTAAACATCATCAAACTTATATTACCAATTTAAATAATCTAATTAAAGACACACCCCTTGCAAAAAATTCTTTGGAAGAAATTGTTAAGCAAACTGCAAAGGATGCATCGAAGGCTGCTATTTTTAATAACGCAGGTCAGCACTGGAATCATATTTTGTTTTGGAATTGCATGAAGCCTAAAGGGGGTGGAGCAATGCCTGCTGCATTAGAGAAGAGAATTATTGCTGATTTTGGCAGCGTTGAAAAATTTAAGGAAGATTTTATTCAAGCAGGGATTACTCAATTTGGTTCAGGCTGGGCGTGGCTTGCTATTCAAAATGGTAAACTTGTTGTAACAAAAACAGCAAACGCTTCAAATCCATTAGTAGATAATATGAAGCCTATCTTTGGCTGTGATGTTTGGGAACATGCTTACTATGTAGATTATAAAAACCGTAGACCCGATTATCTTAAGGCGTTTGTTAATGAACTAGCGAATTGGGAGTTCGTTGCATCGCAGTTAAATTAATTTTTTAAATTTACTTTTTTTTACTTTTCTTTGAATTTTTGTGATGCCGATCGTCAAAGCCTTTAAATATCAATGCAACTCCAATAATCACAACAACTAAAAATCCAAGAACTATTAAATCATTCGGCATAATTATTCTAAATCCTCATTATAATATAAAAAAGCAACAATAGCTCCAATAGCAGCTAATGCAAAAATAAAAGGAGCACAAATTTTAGTTGCCTCTACTAAATCACCCACTTGCTGCCATTTTCTGTTAAAAATAATAAGCGGAATAACACTTAAACTTAAAAACATAACACCAAAAAACAACCACTCCGGCATACACTTTATAAGTTTTTGTAAGAAGATCATTTTTTAAAGTATTAATTATTAAACTTTTACAAATATAAAATTAAATCACCACAATTTTTATAATCTTAAATATATACTTATCTGCAAGATAAATTGCAAAGCTGATAGCAAAACCTAAGAGAATATATGAGAACTGTTAATTTGTGATTTGCAAATACTCTAAATGCCGCCAAAAAAATGCAAATAAGAAGCTAGGGTTATAAAAAAACCAATGACTAGCCACAGTTTTTCAAGGCCAATCGCCATGAGAAAACCAATTGTAAATACTAATAAAATAATAGAAATCAGCGGAGTCATATATTTTTAATATTTACTATCATCTATTCATTTTTGAAAGTGATTAATTAGTGATACATAAGTTAAATATTCCTATGGTAAGTTTTTTTAGAAAATTACAACTTGTTTTTGCATCGATAATCCTGATTGCAACCTCGATTGCTTTTGTGCTTGAAATTCAGCACATGATTGAGATTCGGGACATCAATTTGCCTGATCTATTATTATTATTTATTTATTTAGAGGTGATTGGAATGGTAACCGGTTATTGGCGCACGCAAACCATCAGACTGACCTATCCTTTATTTATTGCAATCACTGCCCTTGCACGATTAATCATTTTACAAAAAAAAGATATTGATCCATCAACGCTTATTTATGAAGCAGGTGCAATTTTGCTTCTGGCTATTGCAATTGTAATTTTAAAATTAAGAAGATCAAAGCACTTAGGTATCGCTGTTGATAAAGACGAACTCTAAAGTAATAAAAAAAAATTTTATTTTGAATTAAGTTTTACTAAGTATTGAGTAAGGAAAATAGAACCTAGAATAATCATATAAATAATCAGTAGATATAAAGTTTCTAATAATCCAAGGGCTATTAAAGAATACACAGCACATGCTGAGATAACGCCTAAGATGACTGCAGCTACAATAATGAAAGGATTTGCAGGATTTGCAGTATCAGTAATTTTTTTATAAACGAGGGGCAGCAAGGATGAAATCATTGCCAAAATAGTTGTTATAATAATTTCTAACGTCATTTAATAATGGTATGCAAAAAATGAAATATGTATTTATCCGCCAAATAAATACTAAAGCCTAGAGCCGCACCATATATAATATACATGTACCAATCGTTAAGCATTTTTTAAAAAAATAAGTTTATATAACCTATCGCGAACAGAGGTAACTGTAATCCAAAGTTTGTCATAATGGCTTTATCTTTATTTATAAATCCTGCAATGGTCCAACCCACAGCACCTAATCCGTGTGAGAAGATGTTAAGTGGATAGATGTTTAAATTAGTCAGTAATATCCCTGCTAATACAAGTGCCGTACTAATCCATTTTATATATTTTTTTATAAAGCTCATAATTTCTCCTAGCTGATTTGTGTTTAAATCTTTTAAAATAGTAGCATTACAAATGCTACGACTTTTTAGTTTAAGATGTGATTAACTTTTATAAAAAAGCTTGATTGTCTTTTTTAGACACTGCAATCACTGAAGATCTTGGTATTGAGTCTTTTGTGCCTGGAAAATGAGAGCCTGAACTGTCTTCGCCTGGATGTTGAACTCCAACAAACATCGTTTTTTTATCTGTTGAGAAACATAACCCAGTAATTTCACATCCAATAGGTCCTACTAAAAATCTTTTAACTTTTCCTGTTTGAGGATCTGCATATAGCATTGAATTATTACCTTGGCCTTCGTAATCACCTTTGTTTGAATAATTACCATCGGATTGAATCCACAATCCACCACGACTATCAAAACCAATTCCATCTGGAGAGTTAAACATATTATCAGTATTTATATTTTTAGATCCTGCATTATTATTTGCATGCACTTTAGGGTTACCGGCTAGTAAGAATATCTCCCACTTAAATTTATCATTGGCATGATCAGCATTTTCAGGAGTCCATCTTACAATTTGCCCATACTTATTATCTGCTCTTGGATTTGCAGCGTTAATTGGCATTGCCTCAGATTTTCCTCTATTTGTATTGTTTGTAAGCGCTAGATAAACTTCTGCTTTATGTGGATGACTTGCAACCCACTCAGGTCTATCCATGGTAGTCCCGCCCACTTTAGATCCTGCTTGTCGCGTATGAACACAAATTTCAGCTTTTTTCATTCCTGTACTTTTTTCATCTAGTACAAGCCAACTCCCACTACCATCATCATTAAATTTACCAACATATAAAGTACCGTTTTCTAAAATATTAGAATTATCTTTTTTTGGATCGTATTTAGTATCTGCTATAAATTTATAAACAAACTCACCTCGCTCATCATCGCCCAAGTAAACAACCACGCGATTATCATTGGTTAAAACTACCTCTGCATTTTCATGTTTAAATCTGCCAAGAGCTGTTCTTTTCTTTGGTGTAGAGTCTGGTTTCGTTGGATCAATTTCAACTATATAACCATGGCGGTTAGGTTCATTTGGAACTTTACTAAAATCAAAACGATCATCATATTTACCCCAGCCATAACCCCAGTCTTTAGTATTAATTCCATATCGTTTAAATTCTGCTGATACTTTCTCATTTGCATCTGATGACATGAAATAACCATTAAAATTTTCCTCACATGTTAAATAAGTTCCCCAAGGAGTTTTGCCACTTGCACAATTATTGAATGTGCCTTTAACTTTTTGTGCTCGCAAATCTGCATCGGTACTAAGTAAGGTATGACCGCGTGCAGGACCGGTAATTTCAATATCCGTATCGGGTGTAACTTTTCGGTTAAAAACTGAGTCTTTTACAATTTTCCATTTGCCAGATTTATTTTCAATTTCAACAATGCTTACACCATGGGCATATTTATTCTTTTTAATATCATTTTCATTTTCAGGTTTTTTTGAAGGATTGGCATAATGTAATAAATCATTGTTCACATACTCATTATTTACGGCCAAAATAGTTTTGCCTTTATGTTCGAAAATAAACATTCCATCATTGTTATCGCCAAAACTTAATAACTGACTTTCAAAAGTTCCAGCAGTTTTATGATCAAAATCTTTTCCTTTGCTCCACATTGGATCACCCCAAGATACAACTACATCCCACTTGAAATTTTCAGGAACAGTTATGGTATCTAATGCATTGGCACTAACTTCTTTAAAATCTAATAATATTTCTTTGGCTTGTGCGTTATTAAATGAAAAGGGAGTTGCATGCATGAATGCAAACATTCCAGCTGAGGCACCTGCGATGGATACAACTTTTAACGCTTGTCTTCTTGAAATCACTGCATTGATGATATTATCAAAATCAACAGTTTGCTTTGGCGGATTTACTATTTCATCAAATTCATCAAATGAAATTCTTTTAGTTAATGTTTGATGAGTTGATTTTAATTGAGACATCTTTCAACTATAGAATAATTTTGTTACAAAATTATGATAAAAATATTAATTTTTTTTTAGTGGATAATTTATTTTATTTAAAAAATATCATTAAAGCTTAATATTTCTGTAACATTGATATTGTAAAAAGTTTGCGATCTACAAGGTTGCTTCATTTCCCTTTTAAAATGATCTCCGAACAATCTTGTAGATCACCAAACCCCCTAAAAAAATTTAAAAATACTGCAGTTTTGTAATCGATAAAAAAATCAATTAAATTATTAAAATGTGTTACAAGGGCTAAAGTAATGGAATAAATATGCTTATTAATTGCTCTTTATACAAAGACGGGATTAAACAAAAAAATTTAACTATCGATGAAATTTCACATTGGGCTGGTAAACAAGATCATGTCCTATGGGCAGCATTTAATAATGTAGACGACGTACTTCTAGATAAAATTCAAGGTATTTTTAAGTTAAATGAACTTGCCGTAGAAGACACCGGCCAGCCTGTGGATTTTGCTGAACAAAATCAAATTCCAAGAATAGTTGAATATCAAAATACTATTTTCATCATGGCAAACATGCTGGAGTATAAAAATAATCAAATTGAAGCAGGTGAGATGACATTATTTGTTGGCTCTAATTATGTTCTATCATTTAGAAAAAATAGCGATCACCGCTTTGCAAATGTTAGAGATCGATGTGAACGTGAACCCGATTTACTTAAATTAGGACCTGGTTATATTTTATATGCCATTCTTGATGAAATTGTTGATCGATACTTTCCATTATTAAATAGAATTGAAGATGAAATGGTGATGATTGAAAAAGAAATGTTTACAAAAAAAGACACAAAAAAATTAATTGAAAAACTTTACCAATTAAAAACACAAACAACCGATTTGCGCCACGCAACTATGCCATTAAGCGAAGTGCTTGGTAAATTACATGGGGGACGCGTTCCTGCGGTTTGTATGAACGTCCAAGATTATTTTAACGATATTCATAACCATCTTATTCGAATTAATAAATCTATTGAAAATTTTAGAGATGGAATTACTACCTCGGTACAAGTTAGTTTAGCACTGGTGACAATTGAAGAATCTGAAACTACAAAAAAACTTGCAGCTTGGGCTGCCATTTTTGGGGTATGCACAACCGGTGTTGGAATTTGGGGAATGAATTTTAAACATATGCCAGAATTAGATTGGCAATATGGTTATCCGCTATCGCTACTTATTATTTTTGGTGCAGCCTATTACGTATACAGAAAATTCAAAAAATCTGGTTGGTTATAAGATTTAGTGTGCGTTACTTACGCCCATATCTTTGTGATATTGTTTTAATTTATTGAGAGCTATCGCATAAGCTGCCGTTCGCAGACTTACTTTTTTTAAATTTTTCATATTTTTCAATATTTCTTTGAAGGTCTCGCGCATCACATCTTCTAATCCTGAATTTACTAAATCGATTTCCTGCGCGCCATGAATAACATTATTTTTATATTTTTCAGGAATGGATCTGCCCGTTGCATCTTCTATCACCTGAATCAATTCATTCATTTTATTTTCTTCATACCTGCGCTGTAATCTACCAAAGCGAACATGAGTAATATTCTTTACCCACTCAAAATAAGATACCACCACGCCACCAGAATTTACGTAAATATCAGGCAAAACATCAATACCTTTTTTATGCAAAATTTCATCGGCATTATAAGTTACTGGTCCATTTGCAGCTTCAACAATTAATTTTGTTTTTATTTCATTAACATTAGCTCTATTAATTACTGACTCCATTGCAGCTGGAATTAAAATATCACAAGCAATAGTTAAAACATCGGCTGGCTTTTCAATAAACTTTGCCCCTTTAAAGTTTTTAAAATTTTTAGTTTTATCAAAGTGTTTAAGTAAAAGAGCAATATCAATTCCTTTTTCATTATATAAATAACCATTGTACTCTCCGATTGCGATAATTTTTGCATGGTCTCTAGTAAACAATTCCTCAGCTAAACTTTTGCCAACTTTACCAAACCCCTGAATAACAATTGTATTTTTAGAAAGATTCGGATTTAATTTCGTACGTTTATAAAGTTGTTCATGTCTTAAATATTCTCTAATCGATTCCTCAACTCCTCTCCCTGTAGCTTGAGCTCGGCCGCGAATACCACCGTAAGCAATTGGTTTTCCAGTTACACAGGCTAAATAATTAATATCATTTGGAAAAAGGTTTTTGTAAGCATCCATAATCCAAACCATCTCACGTTCGCCTGTGCCTACATCTGGAGCCGGTACATTAATTGCTGGACTTAAAAAGCCTTTCTTAATTAATTTTTCTGCATAGATATGAGTAATTGATTTCAATTCTTGTTCTGAATATTTTTTAGGATCTATCTTTAAACTCCCTTTTGAGCCACCAAAGGGAATATCAACAACTGCACATTTGTAAGTCATTAACGCTGCAAGCGCCTCTGTTTCATCTTGATTCACATCGGCCGAATAACGAATTCCACCTTTAGAGGGAAGACGATGTTCGCTATGCACAGCTCGCCAACCAGTAAAGTTTTCAATTTTATTTTTAATTTTTATACCAACATTGACCTGTAAGACTGAATGGGTGGTACGAATATGATCTATTAAATCATCGCTTAACTTTAAAGCTTTGCTTGCTTTTAAAACAAAGGCATCGACGTTTTCTTTAAAAGTTGGAATGTGATTATTTTTCATAAATTAAGTTTAAATTATAATTATTAAGCTTTTATGAACGTGCTTATACATATTTTATTGGTTAAACTGCTAAACCACAGGTTGACTCAAAATTTGACTCAATGTCTCCTTACTAGTTTAATCAAAGCATAATTAAATTAGAAGGAAGCAATGAAAGCTAAAAAACTATTAAGAAAAAGAAAAAAAATTACAAAGAAACTTGCTAAATTTTCAAAAAAAATAAAAAAACTGCAAGCAAAGAAAGCAAAGTTTGAAACTAAATTAAAGAAACTTTCTCACACAAAAGCAATCGTTAAAAAGCACGTAACGAATGGCGAAGGAAAAGTGAATAACAATTCAACGCCTGTTACTGCAGAAACTACACAAGCACACTAGTTTTAAATATTGTCAGGATTTAAGTCTTTTTACTTAAAATCCTGACAATTTATAATTAATTTCGTTTTTATTTAATTTAATCTTGGAAGATCGGCATTCATAATTTTCGTCCAAACTTCAACAAAGTCTTTTATGAATTTTTCTTGATTGTCATCTTGTGCGTATAATTCTGCGTAAGAACGTAGAATTGAGTTTGACCCTAAAACTAAATCTACGCGAGTTGCAGTAAATTTAACTTTATTAGATTTACGCTCAACAATATCGTAGCTATTTTTTCCTCTTGGGTTCCAAGTGTATTTCATATCAGTTAAATTAATGAAAAAATCGTTAGTCAAAGCTCCAACTTTATCAGTGAAAACTCCGTGTTTTGAATTTTGAAAATTAGTTCCTAACACTCGCATACCGCCAATTAAACAAGTCATTTCTTTTGCGGTAAGACCAATTAAATTTGCTCGCTCTAACACTAATTCCTCAGGCATAACCGAATACTCTGCTTTGACATAATTTCTAAACCCATCATGTAATGGTTCTAAAACTTTAAGAGAATCTGTA
>JABHUX010000008.1 GCA_018658635.1 Alphaproteobacteria bacterium | reverse complement strand
CTCATCATCTTGGTGAGCAAATAGAAACTTTCGCTGAAAAGAATAAAAGCACTTACGATATTAAAATTTTTAAAGAGAAAGAAATCCTAGGCACAGGAGGCGGAATTAGAAATGCTTTACCATTTTTTTCTGACAAACCTTTTATCTCTATTAACAGCGATACAATTTGGTCTGATGAATATTTATCTCCATTAAAAAATTTATATAAAAATTTTACACTGCACAATGCCAACTCGGGTCTTTTGATGATTAAGAGAGAGAATAGTTTTGATAAAACTTTAAAAGGTGATTTTACCATAAAATCTGAACCTTTTTTATTTAGGCAACCTGGGGATACTAATAATTTAATTTTTACAGGCTGTCAGATTGTTAATCCTATTTTATTAAAAAATAAAAAAAATGAAAATTTCTCAATCCAACCAGTTTGGGATGAAGCTATCGCTGACAAAAAAATGGTTGGAGAGGTTGCTCAAACGATATTTTACCACGTAACGGATTTACCAATTTATGAGAAGCTAAAACAATTAGATCTTATTCATTAATTAAGATTTTTTTAGCTCTTTTTTGATCCAGATATAAATACTTTGATAAACTCATATTATCTTTAAATGTAAGATGAATTGGATTTCCAGTTGGGATTTCTAATTCAACAATTGAGGCATCCGTAATATTAAATATTTTTTTACAAAGAGATCTTAAACTATTACCATGTGCTGAGATGATGACGTTTTTTTCTTTTTTTAAAACGGACAAAATATTTTTTTCATAATAGGGAATAACTCTTTTAAAAGTATCTTTTAAGGACTCGGTATCAGGAATTAAATTCTTATTAATATTTTTATAAACTGGATCATGAACTGCGTGATTAGGATTGCTTTTATCCATTGGCGGAGGAGGAACATCATAACTTCTCCTCCAAATTTTTACCTGTTGTTCACCATGCTTTTTTGCGGTTTCTTCTTTATTAAGGCCCTGGAGAGCTCCATAGTGTCTTTCATTTAACTCCCAAGCTTTAAATATATTTTTGATACTTAAATCTAGTTTTTTATTTATCTCATCTAAAGTTAAAATGGCTCTTTTTTGAAAAGAAGTGAATGCAAAATTAAAATTGATATTAAGATTTTTAATTAAAGAACCCGCTTGTTGTGCTTCTTCCATTCCTTGCTTAGTAAGCTCTGAATCATACCAGCCTGTAAATCTATTTTCTAAATTCCACTGACTTTGACCGTGTCTTACTAAAATTAAATTATACATTTTTTATTTTTTAAATTGTGATACTAAAAATTTATGAGTGATTATAAATTATTTTACATGACTTGTAAGAATAAAGTTGAAGCAAATAAAATCGCTTTTGATCTTGTTAAAAAAGATCTGGTAGCGTGTGTAAATATTATTCCAAGCGTTAAATCTTATTTTAAATGGGATAAGAAAAAAATTAATATTGTAAAAGAAAGCATTCTGATTGGAAAAACAGTAAAGAAGAATATGAATAAAATTATTGCCGATATAAAAAAAATTAGCTCATATGAATGTCCATGCGTTGTTTTCGTAGATATCAAGAATGGTAATAAAGATTTTTTACGTTGGATTAAAAGCTCTACCAAATAAAATTATTTAAACTAAGTTTAGTTTAATGATTCGAAATAGATTTAAACTTTTATTATATTTATCTCTATTGTTTATTACTTCTTGTATTTCAGCACCAAGAGACACTTCAAATACATGTCTAATGTTTACTGATAATTATTTTTGGTACAAATCTGTAAAAGATTCAGAAAAAAAATGGGGAGCTCCTGTAGAGTTACAGATGGCAATCATTCAAAGAGAATCTGATTTCGATTGGTTAGCAGCACCTGAGTGGGATAAATTGTTTAAAGTTATTCCTTATAAAAGAAAATCCAGTGCATTTGGCTTCTCTCAAGCTATAAATAAAACTTGGGATCAGTTTGTACGTGAAACAAATCAGCCGCTTGCTCTTAGAATAAGTTTTAATGATTCAGTAGATTTTATCGGTTGGTATATTAACAAAAGTAATCAGTTATTAAAAATTCCAAAAGATGATTATTTTAAACAGTATATTGCTTATCATGAGGGTTGGGGAAATTTTAAAGATTATAAAAAATCACCAAAAGTTATTCCTTATGCAAGAGAAGTTGACAGGGTTGCAAAAAAATATCGAGCACAACTTAATCAGTGCAAAAATCAACTAACGACGAATAAGTATTTTATTTACTAGAAGATTCTTTTAATTGTTTTTCAAGCTCAATCTCAACAGCATCAATTCTTCCAGTATTTTTTCCAATAATTAAATACATCACTGGAATTACATAAAGAGTAAAAAGAGTTGCAAACAACATTCCCATAAAAATAACAATTCCAACTGTTGCTCTACTTGCAGCACCTGGTCCTGTTGCAAAAATTAAAGGGACTACACCAATAACAGTTGAAGCAGAAGTCATTAAAATAGGTCTTAATCGAACTCTGCAAGATTCAATTATAGCCTCCTTTAATTGCAATCCTTGAGTTCTTAATTGATTTGCAAATTCTACTATTAAGATTCCGTTCTTGGCGGCGAGCCCAATTAAGACTATGAGCGCAATTTGACTGTAAATATTAAGTGAACTTCCAATAACCCAAAGACCAATAATTCCTCCTAAAATAGCAAGGGGCACCGTTAACATAATTGTTAAAGGATGTTTCCAGTTTTCAAATTGAGCAGCTAAAGAAAGATAAGCAGTAAATAGCGCAAGTAAGAAAATAAAATAAATATCAGAGCTAGTATTTTTATATTCTAAAGATTCTCCTTTATAATCAATTCTTGCATAAGGGGGCAATTTTTCTTTTGAAAGATTTTCTAAATAACCAAGAGCTTCACTGATTGTATAATTTCCAACAAGCCTTGCTGAAATTGTAACAGATCTTTGTCTGTTATATCTATTTAAAGATGTGAA
Organism: Alphaproteobacteria bacterium; assembly: GCA_018658635.1. GTDB lineage: Bacteria > Pseudomonadota > Alphaproteobacteria > Pelagibacterales > Pelagibacteraceae > Fontibacterium. Next base: position 117 of record JABHUX010000008.1, on the reverse strand, counting down.
AGTTGACTCTTCATAGAATGTAGCAACACTTGATAATGGAACTAATTTTCCACTATTAGATCTAACAACCACTTTATTTAAATTAGATGGCTCTTGTCGATTTTTAATATCAGCCTG
>JABHUX010000059.1 GCA_018658635.1 Alphaproteobacteria bacterium | reverse complement strand
TAAGCCTTAACTATTTTAGAAACTAAAGGATGTCGCATAACATCATTATGATCAAAGTTTATGGTTTTAATTTCTTTAATATCTTTAAGAATTTTTGTGGTCTCATAAAGCCCGGACTCTTTTGACTTTGCTAAATCCACTTGCGATGGGTCTCCGTTTATTACCATCGTTGAATTATTTCCAAGTCTAGTTAGGAACATTTTTATTTGAGTAAAGGTTGCATTCTGAGCTTCATCTAATATGACAAATGAATCTTTTAGTGTTCTTCCTCTCATAAAAGCAAGTGGTGCAATCTCAATTATGCCCTCTTCTATTTTTCTTTGAATTTTGTCATATCCTAGAAGCTCATAAAGAGAATCGTAAAGAGGTATAAGATAAGGATCAATTTTATCTTTCATATCTCCAGGCAAAAACCCTAAATTTTCTCCTGCTTCTACTGCTGGTCTTGATAATATTATTTTTTTAACTCTATCTTCTAATAAAAAAGTAACCGCTATCGCAACAGCTAAAAATGTTTTTCCAGTTCCTGCAGGTCCTAATGCCATTACAATTTTATTATTCTTTAAAGCATCTACATAAATTTTCTGCTTCTCAGATCTTGGTAAGATTATTTTTTTTGAGGTTTTGATAGCATCATTATCACTATAAATTGAATTAGAATTTGATTCCGCTCTATTCATTTTAGTTACATCAAAGATTGTCTTGATGTCTTCTTTTTCAATGCTGTTTGTGTTTACAAATTTTGCGATAAGATTGTCCATAATTTGAACAACTGATTGCCTATTATTCAAGTCGCCTCGTACAATCATTAAATTCCCTCTTAAATTAATTTTTGTATTAGTAATATTTTCTATTTCCTTAAGATTGGAATCAAACTCACCAATGATTTTGCTTAGAACTAAATTATTTTTTATATAAAAACTTAAATAATCATTATTTTTTTCAATAATTTCAATCTGTGAACTAGATACTTTAGATATATTCATCAAACGAGTGCTTGTTCTTTTTGCAATACACCAAAAAGATTTTTACTATTGCAGGAAGTAATTTCAATATCGACTAAATCTCCTGGATTACAATTTTCAGAGTTAAAAAAAATAGAATGCATAAATTTACTTCTACCAAAAAATTGGCCTAGAGTTTTAGTTTTATTCTCAATTAATATTTCAGTTTTTTTTCCTATTAATTGTTTGCTGTTTTTAAATTGAATATCACCTAATAAAGTCTGTAATTTTAATAATCGGTCTTTGCATATATCTAGGGATATCTGATCTCGATCAACAGCTGGAGTGCCTGGTCTTTGACTATATATAAATGAATAAGAACTAATAAATTTTACTCTATTAATAATATCAAGCGTATCTTGGAAATCCTGCTCTTCCTCCCCTGGAAAACCAATTATAAAATCACTAGAAAATTCGATTTCTGGATTGGCTTCTTTAAATTTAGTAATTAAATCTAAATAATATTCTCTTGTATGTTTTCTATTCATCAATTTTAAAATTTTATTAGAACCCGATTGAATAGGTAAATGTAATTGTGGCATTAATTTTTTTTGATATTTAAAAGCCTCTATCAATTCTTGATCCATGTCATTTGGATGTGAAGTGGTAAAACGTATTCGATGAATTGAATTAATTTTAGCTATTTCATCAATAAGTTTTGCAAGATTGTAAGTTTTATTTCCATCGACATATTTGTAAGCGCTAACATTTTGTCCAAGCAAAACGATTTCTCTAACTCCATTATCTGATAATTTTTTTGCCTCATTAATAATGCTATTAAATGATCTGGAATATTCAGCGCCTCTTGTATAAGGAACCACGCAGAAGGAGCAAAATTTATCACAACCTTCTTGAATAGTTAAAAATTCAGAAACTTTAGATTTTCTTGAAGATTTTAAATTATCTAAAGTGTCAAATTTTTCTATTAATTCAAAAGTAGTGTCAGAAAAGTTTTCTTTTCTTTCTGAAAAATTTTTAATCTGTTCCGGCAGTCGATGGTATGATTGTGGTCCAACAACAATATCAACATAGTTAGTTCTTTTAAAAATCTCCTCTCCTTGTGCCTGTGCTATACATCCTGCTAATACAAAAATCGGTTTCTTTTTAGATCGATTCAGTTTTTTAATTTTTCCAATATCAGAATAAACTTTCTCAGTTGCTTTTTCTCTAATGTGGCAAGTGTTAAATATAATACAATCTACATCTGCTAAGGTTTCAGATCTTACGAAATTAACAGACTGCATTAAGTCAGATATTTTATCAGAATCGTACTCATTCATCTGACAGCCAAAAGTCTTTATATAAAATGTTTTTAACAATTATTTTAATCTCAAAATATTAGAAGCTCTGAAGGTATAAAAAAAAACAAATAAATGAAATATATTTATTACATATTTTCATAAATGGGGAATAATTTGCTATCAATAAAAAGTTTATTATCCAAAATATATTGAAGATTCTGAGATGTATATTCAGGTAATTTTGAAAATTTAACTATTTTATCACTTTTTTTTTCTAAAGCATTTTGAACGGTAAATTTTGAATAATAGTCATCACAATTTTTTAGGTCCTTAATAAAAAATCTATTATTAACTTCTAAAGCAACTTTTTCATAATTTTGATTGGCAATTGTAGTTTTTAAAATCTGAAAATTATTAAATCCAAGTACTTTGATTTTTTTAACTAAGGCAATACTTTTAATTGAAGATAAGATGTTTCTAAGACCAACAAATCCACCGGGCCCTAAATTAATCATAAAAAAATTTAAGTTTTCTATCCTGATATTGTTTTGCTGAAAGAAATCTAAAAGAATATTTATAAGATTTTCACTATTTAAGAATTTATCTTTAACTAAAGCAAAGTCAGAATTGTTTTCTTTTGCAATTAGTATTAAACTTCCAAGTGTAAAATCGACTGAACAAAAACTAGAATTCATGGCTCCATTCATTAAAAGAATTATTTTAATTACTTTTTTAATAATTGCTAATCTTTCTGAAGTTAATTCTCAAGAATATCAAAATGAAAAGGGAATTATTGGATTAATGTATCATCGTTTTGAGGAAAACAAATATCCAACAACCAATGTCAGACTAAAAGAGTTTAATTTACAACTAGAAATTATTAATCAAAACAAGATTGAATTCATTTCAATTGATGAATTAAGAAAAATTCTTATTGAGAACAAAAGTTACGATTCTAAGAAGGTTTTAATTACCGTTGATGACGCCTTTAGATCTTTTTATGACAATGGATGGAAAGTGTTAAAAGAGAAAAAAATTCCATTTATACTTTTTTTTAATACACGAGAGGTTAATGCTAATAACCCTAATTACATGACTTGGGATCAAGTAAGAGAAATTCATAATTCAAAAATTGGAACTATTGGTGGTCACAGTTTTTCTCACGAATATTTAGTTAATAAATCTGAAAGAGAAATAAAAGAAGATTTAGAAAAATCACATAAGGATTTTTTAAGAGAATTATCTTTTAAACCAAATTATTTTTCGTATCCGTTTGGTGAGTATAGTTCTGCCTTTAAAAAAATTGTAAAAGAATTTAATTACGAATTAGCTTTTGGACAACATTCTGGTGTTATTGATAAATCAAAAGATTTATTTGAACTCCCTCGCTATCCTGTAAATGAAAGCTATGGAAAAGCAGAAAGATTTTTAACCTTATTAAATACTAAACCTTTTCCTTTTAAATCTTTTAAGCCAGAAAATAAATTCATTACGAAATTTGAAAATCCTCCAAAAATTGAAATAGAATTTTTTAAAGAGATTACTAATTTAGAAAAGATTAATTGCTTTGCTAATGATGGTGGTGAGTGGAGTAAAAAGAAAATATCTTTTATTGAAAAAAATTGGATAAAAGTTAATTTAGATAAAAAATTTACGACAAGAACCGGTAGAATTAATTGTTCTTTATTAGATAAAGATAATCAATGGCGCTGGTTGGGATTTCAGTTTATAGTAGATGGAAATTAGATCGATCCTGATCTTTTAACTAATAAATTTGCTTTATCAAAATCTTGTAGAGAATTTTGTTCAATAATTTTCTTTAAACCAAGTACATAATCGTCTCCTTTAATTGAGTATTTATGAACATGTTTAATTAGTTTTATTCCTGATATTGATCCACTTAATCTACCTGATCTTTGTTTAGCTCTTTCTATTCGAAATTCTTCATAAAATGGGTGTGTATTTAAGTTATTCTTATACGCGCTCACTGCATATCTAATTTGATTAAACTTTGAAACTTCATGCTTTTCATCTTCGCCTCGATTTTCTGGCACC
>JABHUX010000058.1 GCA_018658635.1 Alphaproteobacteria bacterium | reverse complement strand
GGTATGGTTGAGGCTCTTTTGGCTTTTTTTAAAGCAAGACGTTCTTTTCTCTTCGCTTCTTTAAGCATAGCTCTTTCTCCACGTTTAGACTTGTAATCATAATGAATACCCATGGGTGAGCCTCCTCCATCAAAAAAATCTAGATATTAAACTTTTTTTAAATTTACAGCTGATGGACCTTTTTTTCCATCTTCGATATCAAATGTAAGAACATCTCCTTCGTCAAGATAATCAATTCCTCCATCTTTAACAGCTGACATATGGACAAATACGTCTTTTTGTTTGTCGTCTCTCTCAATAAAACCGTAGCCTTTGCTACCGTTAAACCACTTTACTTTACCTTTTATGCTACTCATCTTACGTTTATTTACTTTCGTTATTATGTTGTTCAATTTGAACACTATTATTCAAAGTGAGACTCGTCTTTAATAGGTATAATGGTCCATTGTCAAGATTGCTAACGTATCGCTTGTAATTTTATTGTTTTTAGTGGCTAATTATTTAGTTTTAAATGTTTATTTAAAAATAACTATAAATTACAAATTTCAAATTCAAAATGCCCACATAGCTTAGTTGGTAGAGCACTTCCATGGTAAGGAAGAGGTGGCCAGTTCGATTCCGGCTGTGGGCACCAAAATTTTAAACCTCACAATGTTGCTTTAATCTAATATTTAAGCCAAACTTTTGATGGTTTTATAAAAAGCATTTAAATATAATAGATTCTATGAATTTAGAAATTAAGGTTCCTGATATAGGGGATTTTAAGAATGTTGAAATTATAGAAGTATTAATAAAAGAAGGTGATCAAATTAAAAAAAACGATCCAATTCTTACATTAGAAAGTGATAAATCAAGTGTAGAGGTCCCATCTCCTTTCGATGGCAAAATTTCAAGTATAAAAGTTAAGGTTGGAGATAAAGTCTCAAAAGGATCATTAATAGCCACATTAAGTAATGGAGTTTCTTCAAATGTAACAGATAACAAATCTATACTTCCGGAAACAGAAAAAATTATTCAAGAAGCTGAAAAAAATTTAAAAAAAACAGACTCTGAAAAAAAAATTATAAAAGAAGAACTTAAAAAAAATTTTGAAACTAAAGTTGAATATAAGAAATTTACAAACTATTCTTCTGAACAAAATAGTATCGGTGATGTAGACCCTCAAGAGACTAGTGAATGGATTGATTCATTAAATGGTGTTGTTGAAAGAGATGGTCCAAAAAGAGCTAATTATCTTTTAGGTAAATTAATTAATCAAGCTTATATCTCTGGTTCGAATTTACCTTACAATCAAAAAACACCTTATATTAATACAATCCCTAGGGAGATGGAAACCAAATCTCCTGGGGATCAAGTCTTAGAGAATAAAATAAGATCTTTAATTAGGTGGAATGCCGCATGTATGGTTGTGCGTGCTAATAAAAAACTTCCAGAGCTTGGTGGGCATATTGCAACTTTTGCCTCTGCTGCAACTTTATACGATGTTGGTTTTAACCATTTTTGGAAAGCCCAAAATGAAAAAAATCTAGGAGATTTAATTTATTTTCAAGGTCACTGTGCTCCTGGTATTTATGCAAGATCCTTTCTTGAAGGAAGAATAACTGCAAAACAATTAGAAAATTTTAGACAAGAAGTTGATGGTGGAGGACTTTCTTCATATCCTCACCCCTGGTTAATGCCAAGCTACTGGCAATTTCCAACGGTATCGATGGGTCTTGGTCCTATTATGGCAATTTATCAGGCAAGATTTATGAAGTATTTACAAAACAGATCTTTAATAGAAGATCAAAATAGAAAAGTTTGGGTTTTTTTAGGTGACGGGGAAATGGACGAGCCTGAATCAACAGGCGCCATTAGTTTAGCAGCAAGAGAAAAATTAGATAACTTGGTATTTGTAATCAATTGCAATCTTCAAAGATTAGATGGGCCCGTAAGAGGTAATGGAAAAATAATACAAGAAATGGAAGGTTTGTTTAGAGGGGCGGGCTGGAATGTAATTAAAGTAATTTGGGGATCTTACTGGGATACACTTCTTGAAAAAGATAAAACAGGTCTTTTAATGAAAAGAATGGAAGAATGTGTTGATGGAGAATATCAAGCATTTAAAGCAAAGGGTGGCGCTTATGTTAGAAGTCATTTTTTTGGAAAATATCCAGAATTAAGGGATTTAGTTTCAAATATGACTGACGATGATATTTGGAAATTAAATAGAGGTGGTCACGATCCTCATAAAGTATATGCCGCATATCATGCTGCTCAAAATCACAAAGGATCTCCTACGGTAATTTTAGCAAAAACTATTAAAGGTTATGGGATGGGCAAAAGTGGAGAAAGTATTAATACAACTCATCAACAAAAAAAATTAGACCTTAATGATATGTATTATTTTAGAGATCGGTTCAATATTCCAATCACAGATAAACAAGTTGAAAATTTAGATTTTTATAAACCTGATGATAAATCAGAAGAAATTCAATACATCAAAGAAAGAAGAAAACAACTTGGCGGGTTTATTCCAACAAGAAGAATAAAAACAAAAGCTCTAAAAACACCAGCTGCTGAAATTTTTGAATCTTCTTATTTAGATTCTGGTGATAGAGAACTGTCAACGACAATGGCTCTTGTTAGTATGTTTACTAAGATTTTAAGAGACAAAGAATATTCTTCAAGATTAGTTCCTATAATTCCAGATGAAGCAAGAACTTTTGGAATGGAAGGATTTTTCCAAAAAATTGGAATTTATGCTAGCGAAGGTCAAAAATACGAACCTGTAGACTCAGAGCAGTTAAGTTCTTATCGGGAAGATAAAAGTGGACAGGTATTAGAAGAGGGCATTACAGAGGCTGGTGCTATGTCTTCTTGGATAGCTGCTGGAACATCATACTCAAATCATAATATTGAAATGATTCCTATCTATCTTTTTTATTCAATGTTTGGCTTTCAAAGAATTGGTGACTTTGCTTGGGCGGCTGGTGATGCTCAATGTAGAGGTTTTTTAATTGGAGCAACATCAGGCAGAACCACTCTTGCAGGTGAAGGGTTACAACACCAAGATGGTCACAGTTTAGTAATGGCATCTACTATTCCAAATTGCGTAAGTTATGACCCAACTTTTTCTTATGAATTAGCAGTAATATTCGAAGACGGATTGAAAAGAATGCATGAAAAACAAGAAAATGTTTTTTATTACATAACAACTTTAAATGAAAATTATAAACATCCTGCAATGCCTAAAGGTGTAAAAAAGGAAGACATCTTAAAGGGTATGTATTTATTTAAAGAGATCAATAATAAAGGAAAAACTAAAGTTCAATTACTTGGATCTGGAGCAATATTAAATGAAGTAATAAAAGCAGCAGAAATATTAAGTTCTGATTTTGAAATTGATTCTGATATCTGGAGCGTGACAAGCTTTAATGAATTAAGAAAAGACGCAATAGAAATTGAAAGAAAAAATTTACTAAACCCAGATAAAAAACCAGAAAAAAATTATATAGAAAAATGCTTTGAAAAAAGAACAGGTCCTTTTATAGCGGCAACAGATTATATTAGAACATTATCTGAAGGAATTAGAAACTATGTTCCCGGAACCTATGTAGCTTTAGGAACAGATGGATTTGGAAGAAGCGATACTCGAAAAAATTTAAGAAAATTCTTTGAAGTTAATAAAGAGTTTATTGTTTATTCTACATTAAGTACTTTGGTAAAAGAGCAAAAAATTGCATCAAAAGTAGCTACTGATGCGATGAAAAAATATAATATTGATCCAAAAAAACCTATTCCAACAAAACTGTAGTTTAAAATGGCTAAAATTGTTGATTTAGTAGTTCCCAATATTGGTGATTTTAAAAATGTAGAAATCATAGAAGTTCTTATAAAAGAAAATCAAAATATAAAAAAAAATGATGGAATCATTACTTTAGAAAGCGACAAATCAAGTGTTGAAGTTCCTTCTCAATTTTCAGGAAAAGTAAAAATTATTAAAATTAAAGTTGGAGATAAAATTTCGGAAGGAGATAAAATAGGTGAAATAGAAATTGCTTCTGATGAACCAATCCAAGAACAAAAATCTGAAAATAAAAAAATTGAATTAGAAAATGAAAATAGAGTTCCTAAAAATACAACTTTACTAAAAATTCCAACCCTTGAAACAGCTAAAAAATTAATTATTTCAGAAATCCTTTTAAAAAAAGATCAACTTATTAAAGTTGATGACATAGTATTGCTAATTGAGGATGAAGAGAGTGCTTATGAGATTCCATCCCCAATATCAGGAATTGTTAAAAATATAATGCTAAAAAAAGGTCAGCAAGTTAAAGCTGGAGATTCAATTGCAGAAATTCTTAATCTAAATTTAGAAACAAAAATAAAAGAAAAAGTAATT
>JABHUX010000057.1 GCA_018658635.1 Alphaproteobacteria bacterium | reverse complement strand
TTAAGGCCTCTGTTCCATTGTTATTTTTTTTAGAACTCTCAATTAATGGAAAAATAGCAACAGCAGGTATTTGATTTTTTGAAGCTCTTGAAATTATTTCATCTAATCTGTCTAGGGAATATCTAAAAATACCAGGCATTGATTTAATTTCCTGCTTCTTGTTTTTTCCTTCGCAAACAAAAATAGGTAATATAAAATCAGATTTATCAAGGTAAGTGTCATTTATTAGTCGTCTAGACCATTCTGACTTTCTATTTCTTCTTAATCTAGTGCTTGGAAACTTCATGAGAATTTTATATTTAATGCGACAATACAGTAAAAGTTTATATTTGAAAAAAGTATTTTCTATAGTGTAATATTAATTATGAGCATAGATTACGATCTTATTTTTAACAATGCGTTAAAGGATCTAAGACAAGAAGGTCGTTATAGAGTTTTTAATAACATCACTCGAAAAAAAGGCGAGTTTCCAAAAGCAGTTTATAATAATCAATACGGCATTAAATCAGATGTAACAATCTGGTGCAGTAATGATTATTTAGGAATGGGGCAAAATCCATTGGTAGTTGATGCATTTGTAAATGCTGTAAATTTAGTTGGAGCCGGCGCTGGTGGAACAAGAAATATTTCTGGCACATCAAATTACCATGTTGAATTAGAAAATGAGTTAGCAAGATTTCATAATAAAGACGGAGCTTTAATTTTTACGTCTGGTTATATTGCAAATGAGTGTGCACTAAGCACGTTAGCTAAATTTTTACCTAAATGTATTATTTTTTCAGATGAAAATAATCATGCATCAATGATTGAAGGTATTAGAAAAGGAAATTCTGATAAATTTATCTGGAAACATAATGACGTTGATCATCTTGAATATCTTTTAAAAAATTCTAATAAAGACCATCCAAAAATTGTGGCATTTGAATCTGTTTATTCGATGGATGGTGATTTTGCGCCAATAAAGAAAATAATTGAAGTTTCTAAAAAATATAATGCACTCACTTATCTAGATGAGGTTCATGGAGTTGGACTGTATGGAAAAAATGGAGGAGGGTTATCAGAGCAACTTGGTTTGACATCAGAGATAGACATTATTGAAGGCACACTTGCAAAAGGCTTTGGACTTATGGGTGGATATATTACAGCAAAATCTAATATTATTGATGTAATAAGATCTTTTGCTCCAGGATTTATTTTTACAACTTCTTTGCCACCAAGTTTAGCTGCTGCTGCAGTAGCAAGTATTCGATATGTAAAAAATAATTATAGTTTAAGAGAAGCTCTTTATGAAAGAGCAGATAAATTAAAAAAATTGATGCTGGCTAAGAATTTGCCAATTATAAAAAATAACAGTCACATAGTTCCTCTGTTAGTAAAAGACCCCGTAAGATGTAAGGAAATCTCAGATATTTTGCTCAACGATTATTCAATATATGTTCAACCAATAAATTACCCAACCGTTCCTAGAGGATTAGAGAGACTTAGATTCACACCAACACCTTTGCATGATGATTCTAAGTTAGAATTTCTTGTGAATGCCCTTGATCAAATTTGGAGAGAATTAAAACTTTCAAGAGCGGCTTAATACATAAAAATTATTAATTATCTTTTTAATATACAAGCTATTTTGAAGTTGGTAATTAACTATTGTGTCTAAATCATTAACTAAATCAGTCGTTATAGCCTCTGACCATGCTGGTTTTTTAATGAAAGAAAAAGTAAAATTTTTTTTAAATAAATCTAAATTTAAACCATTAGATCTTGGAACTTTTTCAGAAGAAAGAGTTGATTATCCAGATTATGCTAAAAAACTTGCTCTATTAGTAAAAAAAAAAACTTCTTTTGGAATATTAATTTGTGGTTCTGGAATAGGAGTTTCTATTGCAGCCAATAGGTTTAAAAAAGTAAGAGCAGCGGTTTGTTATAATCAAAAATCTGCATCTTTGGCTAGAAAACATAACAATGCTAATGTTTTATGTTTGGGAGCTAGATTAATAAGTTTAAAAAATGCGCAAAAAATTGTATATACTTTTATTAGTACCAAGTTTGAGGGTGGCAGACATATAAATAGATTAAAAAAATTAGATAAGTAAATAATATGAGCGTAGCTAATATAGTAGAGAAAAAATTTATAGAAAATTTCTTTAATTCAGATTTAAAAAGTTCAGACCCAGAAATTTTTAGTTCAATACAAAAAGAATTTGTGCGTCAGCAAAATCACATTGAATTAATTGCTTCTGAAAATATTGTATCAAAAGCAATATTAGAGGCCCAAGGATCTGTATTAACAAATAAATATGCCGAAGGTTATAGTGGAAAAAGATATTATGGTGGTTGTGAATTTGTTGATATCGCAGAGGATTTGGCCATTGAAAGAGTAAAAAAATTATTTAATTGTAATTTTGCAAACGTTCAACCTCACTCAGGTGCCCAAGCAAATGCAGCTGTATTTTTAGCATTGATTAAACCAGGTGATACAATTTTAGGAATGGGTATTGATCAAGGGGGTCATTTAACACATGGTGCTGCTCCAGCAATGTCAGGAAAGTGGTTTAATGCTATTGCGTACGGAGTAAGAAAAGATAATGGCTTAATTGATTACGATCAAGTTAGAGATTTAGCAATTAAGCATAAGCCTAAATTAATTATTGCAGGTGGAAGCGCTTATTCACGAATAATAGATTTTAAAATTTTTAAAGATATAGCAAAAGAAGTTGGTGCGTATTTTTTAGTTGATATGGCACATTTTTCAGGCTTAGTCGCTGGAGGCGTTTATCCAAACCCTATTGAGTATGCAGATGTAATTACTTCAACTACTCATAAAGTGTTGCGAGGACCAAGAGGTGGTCTAATTCTTACGAATAATGAGGAGCTAGCAAAAAAATTTAATTCAGCTGTTTTTCCAGGTTTGCAAGGTGGACCGTTAATGCATGTAATAGCGGCAAAAGCTATTTGTTTCAAAGAAGCATTGTCCGATGATTTTAAATCATATGCAAAAGCAGTTGTTGCGAATGCAAAAATTCTTTCTGAAACTTTAAAAAATTTAGGTTACACAATTTTTTCAGGAGGAACTGACACACATTTAATCCTTTTAGATTTACGACCATTTAAATTAACTGGAAAAGATGCTTCAGATTCATTGGGTAGAGCCAATATAACATGTAATAAAAATGGAATTCCTTATGATGATCAAAAGCCATGGATTACTTCAGGAATAAGACTTGGAACTCCAGCATGCACCACAAGGGGATTTTCACTAAATGAATTTAAAACAGTTGGAGTTTTAATAGATCAAGTTTTAAAAGGTTTAATTAACAATAATAGCGACAAAGCTGAAAAAGAAGTAAAAGAGAAAATAAAAAATTTGTGCGCTGCATTTCCAGTTTATAATTTCTAATTTTTGTGATTTGTCCATTTTGTAAGGAAAAAGAAACGTCAGTAATAGATTCTAGGCCTACAGAAGACGGAACAGTTATCAGACGAAGAAGAGAGTGCAGCTGTAAGCAAAGATTTACCACTTTTGAAAGAGTTCAACTTAGAGAATTAATTGTTGTTAAAAAAAATGGAAGAAAATCTACTTTTGATAGGGAAAAATTAGCCAAATCAATTAACATTGCGCTAAGAAAAAGACCCGTCGATAGCGATACAATAGAAAAATTTATTTCTAAGATTTACAGAAATTTAGAAGATCTAGGTCAGGCTGAAATATTATCTAGCACGATTGGAAAATACGTAATGGAAGGTCTAAAAGAACTAGATCCTGTTGCCTATGTTCGTTTTGCTTCTGTGTACACTAACTTTAAAGAGGCAAAAGATTTTGAGCAATTTGTAGACCAACTTAATGTTCCTTCAAAAAAATAAAAATAAGTTTATTAAGTCTTATTTTATGAACTTGGCTTTTAATTTAGCTAATATTCATAATAATATGACAGGCATCAATCCTTCAGTAGGTTGTCTAGTTTGTAAAAAAGATAAAATTTTATCTTATGGAGTAACTGGCATTGGAGGAAGTCCACACGCTGAATATTCGGCTTTGGTTAAATTAAAGAAAAATAATAATTTAGATTGTTACGCTTCTTTAGAACCTTGTCATCATCAAGGAAAAAATCCACCTTGTACAAAGTCTATAGTTAATAAAAAAGTAAAAAATCTTTATTACTCAGAAGCAGATAACGATTCTAGAGTACAAGGAAAAGGTCTTGAATTTTTACAAAACAAAAAAATTAAAATTAATAAAATTTATAATATTTATAAAAATAATTTTTATAAAAGTTATAATGATTTTAATAAAAGTTTTTTTCCGAAAGTTTATGCTAAAATTGCGACATCAAAAAATTATTATTCTTTTATAAAAAATAGACCGCAGATAACAAATATTTATTCAAAAAAATTAACACATGTTTTACGTTCAGAAATTAATGCTATTTTAATAGGAGTGAATACTCACAATATAGATAATCCATTATTAAATTGTCGTATTAACGGTCTCACCCAATCAAATCCAGCGCGTTTTATAATTGATCCAAATCTTAAAATAAATAGAAATTCAAAATTAGTCTTGTCTGCTAAAAAAATTAAAACTTACATTTTTTATTCTAATAAAAATAACGGTAAGATTAATTATCTTAAAAATAAAAATATTTACTTAATTTATTTACCGCTAAACAAAAATAATCACTTAGACTGCAAAGAAATTCTAGTTACCATTGGTTTATTGGGTTACAAGAATGTTTTAATAGAAGGGGGCTTTAATACTATAAAGAGATTTATTAATTTAAAGTTAATAGATATTTTTTATTTTTTTAAAAATGATGAAATCATAAATAAAAACGCGTCACTTTCTTTTAAAAATATTTATATGATTTTGAAAAAGAATTTTAAAATTAACAAAATAATTCAACAAGTTTATTTAAAAAATAATACTTTAACTGTATTTCAAAGATAATTAAATTTATGTTCACGGGTATAATAAAAAATATTGGTATTATTAAAGAATTAAAAAAAAGAGATAATGGTTATTTTTTATCTGTTACCTCTGGTCTAAATTTTAATAAAAAAGATATTGGAACTTCTATTTCTTGCTCTGGAGTTTGTTTAACTCTAACAAAAATTAAAAAAAATAATAAAAAAAATGAATTATTTTTTTATTTGTCAAAACATACAATTTTAACATCTGCTTTTAAGTATTTAAAATCTGGAGATATGATAAATTTAGAAAAATCCATGAAATATGGAGATGAATTTGCCGGTCATTTTGTTCAAGGGCATGTAGATACAACAATAAAAGTTTTAAATATTAATTCTAATAATATCAAAAGCTGGACTATATTTTTTAATATACCAAAAAAATTTGTAAAATTTTTAATTGAAAAAGGATCGATAGCAATTAACGGAGTATCTTTAACGATTGCTAAAATTTTTTCTAATAAATTTAAAGTTGTGATTATTCCTCATACACTTCAAAATACAAATTTATTAAAATTAAAAAAAAATAATTACGTTAATGTTGAGATTGATTTAATAGCTAAAACTTTATTAAAAAAATAAAAATGTTTTCTTCAGTTAAAAAAATTATTCAAGATGCAAAAAAAGGAAAAATTTTTATTTTGATAGATGACAAAAATAGAGAAAACGAAGGCGATCTTGTTATTCCCGCATCAAAGATTGACCACAAAAAAATTAACTTTATGGCAACACATGGTCGAGGTTTAATTTGTTTAGCGATTGATAAAAATAAAGCTAAAGCACTTAATTTATCTCTCATGCCCAGTAGAAATTCTTCTCGATTACAAACTGCATTTACTATTTCTATAGAAGCAAGAAAAGGTGTCACAACGGGTATATCTGCCAAAGACAGAGCTCATACAATTAAAACAGCAATTAAAAAAAATGTTAAAGCAAAAGACATATCTACGCCTGGACATATTTTTCCATTAATAGCAAAAGAGGGAGGTGTGCTTGAAAGAGCAGGTCATACAGAAGCATCCGTTGATATAGCAAAACTTTCTGGTTGTGGTCCAAGTGGTGTGATTTGTGAAATAATGAATACCGATGGCTCAATGGCAAAGGGAAGACACCTTTTTAACTATGCTAAGAAATTTAATTTAAACATTGCAAGAATTGAAGATTTAATCGCTTACAGATTAAAAAAAGAAAGTTTAATAAAACTAAAAAGAATTGAGCAAGTAAAAATTGGAAAGAACGATACGTATCAAGTTAAAATTTATGAAAATAAATTAGATGGAAAAGAGCATATTGCTTTAATCAAAACTCAAGATAAAAAAATAGTAACCAGAGTTAGAGTTATTTCTTCAAATATCGTAACTAGTTTTTTATCTAAAAATAAAGAAAATCTATCTATTAATAAAACACTTAATTATTATAAAAAATACAAGAACTGTATTTTGATTATAATAAGAGATGAGTTAGTTAAAAATAATTCGAATGGAAAAAAAGAAAGTAGTTTAAGAAATTACGGCATTGGGGCTCAAATTTTGAGAAATTTAAATATAAGAAAAATGATTTTAATATCTAAGTCAAAAAAGAATATTATAGGTCTAGATGGTTTTGGTATAAAAATTGTCAAACAAGAGTTTATTAAATGAAGAAAAAAATATTAATAGTTAGCTCATCTTTTTATAAAAATTTAGAGAAAAAACTTTTAGTCGGAGCTTTAAAAGAAATAGATAAAAAATTATTTGATGTTAATTTTTTTTCTGTTTCAGGAGCTTACGAAATACCACAATTATTAAATATTTTACTAAAAGATAAAAAATATGCTTTTTGCATAGCTCTTGGATGCATTATTAAAGGTGAAACTCCTCATTTTGACATTATTAGTCAGTCCGTATCGGATAAATTATTAGAAATTTCAATAAAATATAATGTTCCCGTTTCTAACGGTGTATTAAATTGCAACAATTTTAAACAAGCCGAAGTTAGGTGTGATCCTAAATTAAAAAATAAAGGCGGAGAAGCCGTACTTGCGGCATTAAGTGTTTATAATTTGATTCATAAACTTTAATGGTCAATGTAAAAAACAATTCAAGGTTAATAATAGTTCAACTTTTATATAGTCATTATATAAATCAAGAAAAATTATTATTTGATTTTAAAAATCCTTATAAGAGATTTATTAAGAAAATCTGCAACGGAGTTATTGAAAATAATTCTTTGCTAGAAGAAAAGTTATTAAATTTTTTAGATATAAAATTTGATCTTAAAAATTTTGAAATAATATTTTCTATTATACTAAAGTCTGCAATTTATGAGATTTTTTTTTATAAAAAGACACCTTTTAAGGTAGTAATTGATGAGTATTTAAAAATTACTAAAATGTTTCTTAACGATAAACAAAAAAATATTATTAATGCAGTTTTAGATAAAATTGCAAAAAGTGTTTAATTTCTTAAAGTTTTTCATTTAATTTAAAGATCTTTTAATTAAAAAGATTGATTTTATTGATGTAATTTGGCATCTACGTGGTTCTCGTTAACTTAACTAACTAAAAAAAGTCTATTTATGCTTCTTAATCCAAGTTTTGTTCTTAATTTAATAATCCTTAGTGGAGTTTTATCAATTATTTTTGCGTTTATTACTGGCGTTCAAATTTTGTCAGCAAGTTCAGGTAATGCAAGAATGAAAGAAATTGCTGGTGCTATTCAAATTGGAGCGAGAGCATATTTAAATCGCCAATATAAAACTATTGCAATAGTTGGAGTCGGAGTTCTTTTTGTCGTAATTTATTTATTTAATTATTGGGTTGGACTTGGTTATTTTATCGGTGCTTTTTTATCAGGAATAGCAGGGTACGCTGGAATGTTAATTTCAGTTCAAGCAAACGTAAGAACCGCTGAAGCTTCAAGAAAAAGTTTAGCAGAAGGTTTGAGAATATCTTTTAAATCAGGCGCTTTAACAGGAATGTTAGTTGCTGGTTTAGCTTTGCTTGCTATCGCTGTTTATTACTGGATACTTTTAGAATTAAAAATTAATGAAAGAGAAATTTCGAATGCTCTTGTCGCATTAGGATTTGGCGCTTCATTAATTTCAATTTTTGCAAGATTAGGTGGAGGAATTTTTACTAAAGGGGCGGATGTTGGAGCTGATTTAGTTGGAAAAGTTGAGGCTGGAATTCCTGAAGATGATCCTAGAAATCCTGCAGTGATCGCAGATAACGTAGGAGATAACGTTGGAGATTGTGCTGGAATGGCTGCAGATTTATTCGAAACTTATGCCGTTACCATTGTTGCTACAATGGTTTTAGCATCAATATTTTTCTCTGGAAATTTAAACATGTTAATTTACCCGTTAGCAATTGCTGGCAGCTGTTTGATTACATCTATTATTGGAACTTATTTTGTAAGACTAGGCGCTAATAAAAGTATTATGGGCGCTTTATATAAAGGCTTTATAGTTTCAGCAGTTTTATCTTTAGCTATTTTATATCCAGTTACTGAGCATGTTGTTGGATTAACTAAAGTATATAAAGTAGGAACCATTAGTTTTACTGGACTTAAATTATATTACTGCGGAGCAATAGGTCTTGTAATTACGGGTTTATTGATTTGGGTTACAGAGTATTACACTAGTACAGAGTATAGCCCTGTTAAATCGATCGCTAAATCTTCAACAACTGGACACGGTACTAACGTTATTCAAGGTTTAGCTGTATCTATGGAAGCAACAGCAATACCTGCTTTAATTATTGTTGTTGGAATTTTATCAACTTATTTAATTGCCGGCTTATATGGAATTGCAATTGCAGTTACTACAATGTTAGCATTAACAGGAATGGTAGTTGCTTTAGATGCGTACGGACCAGTTACCGATAACGCTGGCGGAATAGCACAAATGAGTAACTTACCAGCTAGTGTTAGAAAAGTTACCGACGCTCTTGATGCAGTTGGAAATACTACAAAAGCTATTACAAAAGGATATGCAATTGGTTCTGCAGGACTTGGAGCTTTAGTTTTATTTGCTGCTTACACAGAAGATATTAAACATTTTGCTAAAACACCTGGATCAGCATTAAAGGGAATTGTGGTAAATTTTGATTTATCAAATCCATATGTTGTTATTGGTTTATTAATTGGAGGTTTGCTTCCTTATCTGTTTGCTTCTATGGGAATGCAAGCGGTTGGTCGAGCAGGCGGAGCTGTAGTTATTGAAGTTAGAAGACAGTTTAAAAAATGGCCTGGAATTATGAAGAACAAACAAAAACCAGACTATAGAAACGCTGTAGATATTTTAACTAAAGCTGCAATTAAAGAAATGATCATTCCTTCTTTACTGCCAGTTTTATCTCCAATAGTTCTTTATGTTATAATTTATTACATAGCAGGAACTTCTTCAGCATTGTCTGCTTTAGGCGCAATGTTATTAGGGGTTATCGTTACTGGATTTTTCTTAGCAGTATCAATGACAGCTGGTGGCGGTGCATGGGATAATGCAAAAAAATATATTGAAGATGGTCATTACGGCGGAAAAGGGTCTGATGCTCACAAAGCTGCGGTAACAGGAGATACAGTTGGAGATCCTTATAAAGATACGGCAGGACCAGCAGTAAACCCAATGATTAAAATTACAAATATTGTAGCTTTATTATTGCTAGCGATTATTGCTCGTTAGTCGTTAGATTTACCAAAGTTTTTAGCTCGTTGTCTCATACTAGCTAAGAAACTTGATAAGAAGCTGGAGTCTTTACCAAGACTAATAGTTGCAGATTCATCAAAGGGGTTTTTACTTAAAGTATTTTTATCTAAGAAATTAATTTTTTTTAAGATACCTAAATCATCAAATTCCAGCCTTAAAGTATTATTGTCAGTGATTACTTTCGTACCATACTTATTTCTTGTTTGATGAACCTCATGATAATACCAAATATTATTATTAGTCAGTCCTATATTTTGAGGCGGGCCAATCAAATTTAAAACATCATTAGAATTAGTGATATTTGCCTGCAGAGATTCTGATTTAATTTTTAAATTATCGATACCGTGTAATTCATCGATCGTAGTACAGCTAAATATAAAAAAAAATACTAAGATATATTTGTAGAAAGAAAATCTCATAAGCTAAAAACCACTATCATATAATTATAAAATTTTGCCATCTAATCAACGATTATTAACTAGGTTGATTTATTGGGTTTAAATGATATTGAGTGTCATAATTTTTTAACTATTATATTATTCAAATGGCTGTACCTAAGCGTAAAACATCAAAAGCAAGAAGAAACTTAAGAAGATCACACCACGCTGTTTCATTTGCAAATGTAATTGAAGATAAAAAGAGTGGTGAATACAGACTTCCGCATCATGTAGATGAAAAGACCGGAATGTATAATGGTAAACAAATTTTTAAGCCTAAAGCTTAATTTAATTAATTATCAATTTATTTAAATGAAATTTACAGTTGCAGTTGATGCAATGGGGGGTGATGAATCTCCTTTAAAAGTTATCAAAGGTTTAGATTTATTTTTACAAAGTAATCAGAATTTAAAATTTTTAATTTTTGGTAATAGAGACTTAATTAATCCTATCTTAGAAAAATATCCTTTAGTTGGACCCTCAAGCACTATTGTTCATACGAATGAAAAAGTATTGGACAATGAATCTCCATTAGAAGCAGTTAAAAATGGAAAAAATTCTAGTATGTGGCTAGCGTTGACTGCATTAAAAAATAAAAATGCAGACATAGCTATATCGGCAGGAAATACTGGGGCATTACTTGTTATGTCTAGATTAATTCTAGAAACTATAAATGGAATTGATAAGCCAGCCTTAGCATCTATGTGGCCCTCTCATAAAGGTTTAAGTGTTGTTCTAGATTTAGGGGCAAATATTGATTGTAGTATAAAAAATTTAGTAGATTTTTCTAAATTAGGGGCAGCTTTGTATAGAGCGGTTTTTAAAAAAGAAAAACCAACAGTTGCATTATTAAATATTGGAAGTGAAGAAAGTAAAGGAAGTGATCTATTAAAGAAAAGTTTGCAGGAATTAAAACAGATTAATAGTGATAGTTTTTCATTTACCGGTTTCATAGAAGGAAATCATATAAAAGATGGCAAAGTAGACGTAATAGTTACGGATGGTTTTTCAGGAAATATAGCTTTAAAGACAGCAGAAGGAACTGCAAAATATATTGCAGCTCTTGTTAAAGAAAAGTTTTTAAATTCTTGGTATTCAAAATTTATTTATTTATTGTCATTTAAAATTTTTAACAGTATTAAAAATGATTTAGATCCAAGAAAATATAATGGGGGAATATTTTTAGGATTAACATCACCGGTTGTAAAAAGTCATGGCAGCACAGATTACATTGGTTTTTATCACTCTATTAAATTGTGCTATGATATTTTAAATGGTAATTTACAGGAACAAATACAAAAAAATTTATAAATAAATATTTGTGACCACTACAATCACAAGACAATATTTGTCTGATCTAGTTTATAAAGAGCTAGGAATTTCTAAAGTCGAAGCTTCAAATTTTATCGATGATATTTTTGAGTTTATTACGTTGCAACTTGAAAAAAAGAATAAAGTTAAGATAGCTAATTTTGGATCTTTCAATATTCGTCACAAAAATGAACGAATAGGAAGAAATCCAAAAACAAAGGAACAAAAAGTTATTTCTAGCAGGACAGTAGTTACTTTTAAACCTTCTAAAATTTTAAAAAGTAAAATTAATAAAAATATAAATGTCGGAGAAGTCAGCTGAAGCTTTAAAAACAATAGGAGAAGTAGCTAAAGAATTAAATCTTATTGAGTTAGAAACGGGAAAAGCAAAAACTTATGTTTTAAGATTTTGGGAAAAAGAGTTTCCTCAATTGAAGCCCAAACTACGAGCAAAAGGAAGAAGATATTACACAGTTGAGAATGTTAAGCTTTTGAAAAAAATTCAATATCTTTTAAAAGACAAAGGCCTAACTATTAAAGGAGCAAAAAAAATAATAGAAAATAATATTAATGATATTGAAGTTGACGATTTTGAGAGAAAAGATATAAGCACTAACGATTTATTAAATAAAAAAGAAAAGCTAATTAGAATAAAAGAAATTATTACTGAATTAAAAAACCTCTCTTAAAATGGCAAAAAAAACATCAGTTAAAGTCAGACTTGTTCCAGAGTTAAAACCTAATAGTGCTTTTAATTATTATGTTAAAAAACCTACCGCAGGAGAAAAGGTTAAAATTAAACTGAGAGTTAGAAAATATAATCCCTCAACACGCAAGCATGAATGGTTTGTGGAAAAAAAACTTCCACCACACAGCAAATAGTAGTTATTTAACTATTTTTTTTTCTAATTTTATTGAGTATTGAATTAATTTATTCCAAAAGTTTTTAACTAATATGAAATCAATTTTATTTTTTTTGGACTCAGCTTTAATTCTTTTCATTATTTGATTAATTCTTTTTTTATCTACAATCGTTCTCTTATTTTTGTACTGAGCAATTTTTAAGACTTGTTTCTTTCTTAAACCTAGCAGTCTGATAATTTGTCTATCAATAGTATCAATAGTAGAGCGAATTTTTAAAATTTTTTTTTGCGACATTAAATCGTTTTTAAAATAATGATAAATTAGTTATTAATTTATAATGCCAAATACAGTTAATCTAAATAAAATAAATACCTATGTTACCATTTGGTTGTATTTATCTTTATTTTTAGTTTCAGCACTTATCTTTATTGGGGGTCTTACTCGTTTAACGGAATCCGGTCTTTCAATAACTAATTGGGAATTGTTTAGTGGAATTTTACCCCCGTTTACTGAAAAGCAATGGCAAGATTATTTTTCATTATATAAGCAGATTCCCCAATACAAAGAAATTAATCTCGGCATGTCTTTAGCTGAATTTAAATATATTTTTTGGTGGGAATATATCCATCGATTACTTGCAAGAGTAGCTGCATTAGCATTTGTTTTACCCTTCATATATTTTCTTACAAAAAAAATTTTTAGTCTCAAACAAATCTTTTTTTATTCAATTATTTCTTCGTTATTTTTTTTTCAAGGATTTTTAGGGTGGTATATGGTTAAAAGTGGATTAATCGCTAATACAGATGTTAGTCATTTTAGACTGTCTGCACATTTATTAGGTGCTCAAATTATTTTATCTTTATTGTTTTTTTCAATTTTATTTATGAATGTAAAAAAAATTTATTTTAATTTTTATTCTTATTTAATTCTTTCATTTTTAATAATTATTTTTTTTCAAATTGCGATTGGAGCTTTTGTTTCAGGTCTAGATGCTGCAAAAATATATCAAACTTGGCCTTTAATGAATGGAAACTTTGTGCCTGAAGATGTTTTTATTAAAGAATTTTCAAATTCAAATTCTTATTCTAGTCCTTCTCATGTTCAATTTTTACACAGAATTATTGCTTATTTTATTATATTGATTTTTAGTTTTATTTTTTATTTTTTACTCAAAAACAAAATTGTTAACTTGAAGTATTTGTTCGTAGTTTTATCTGCAATAATTTTTCAAGTGCTGCTGGGTATTCTAGTTTTAACAAGTGGTTATAAAATTTATATTGCTAGTCTTCATCAGCTAGGTTCGATTTTTTTACTTTTTTCGATAATTTATCTATTTTACCAAGTATCAATCTCTCCAAAATAATAAATTTTACCTTATTCTGTTTGACATCATTATAGGCAAAATATATTTATTCCGTTCCATTATGACTGAATTTATTAAAAAGAAAGAAGTTAAAAAAAACTGGTTTAAGATTGATGCAACAAATTTAATTGTTGGCAGATTAGCTTCTGAGATAACTAAAATTTTAAGAGGAAAGAAAAAAACTAGCTTCACTCCAAATATGGATGATGGAGATTTTGTGATTGTAACTAACGCTAGAAAAATAAAATTTACTGGAAAAAAGTTTTCTAATAAAATCTATTATAAACATACTGGCTATCCAGGCGGAATTAAAGAAACTACACCGAATAAAATTCTTCAAAAAGATCCTTCTAGAATTATTAAATTAGCAGTGAAAAGAATGTTGCCAAGAGGTCCGCTTGGCAGAAAACAACTTGGAAATTTAAAAGTTTATAATGATGACAAACATCCTCATGAAACTCAAAAGGCTGTAGATTTTGATTTTAAATCTATAAATAAAAAAAATTATTTAAATTAATTATATGGTTCAAAGTTTAGCTGTTTCAAACGATAGATTTTACGCAACTGGAAAAAGAAAAAGTTCTATAGCTAGAGTTTGGTTAAAAGTTGGTTCTGGAAGTATTTTAGTAAATGGAAAAAAATATAATGAATATTTTAAACGTCCAGTTCTACAACTAAGCATTGAGAAGCCATTTAATGTTATTAATAAGAATAATGGTTATGATGTTAAGTGCACTGTTAAAGGCGGCGGTTTAACCGGACAGGCTGGAGCAGTGTCATTAGGTATATCTAAGGCTTTGTATGTTTTAGATGGAACATTAAGAAAAACATTAAAAAAAGAAAAGTTATTAACAAGGGATTCAAGAAAAGTTGAAAGAAAAAAATACGGACAGAAAAAAGCCAGAAGAAGATTTCAGTTTTCTAAACGTTAATCTGCTTAGACTAATTTTAGTCTTTAAGTCATTTACAACTTCTTATAAATACAGATCATGTCTAACAAATATAACGTTTTAATTAATGGAGCCTCAGGTTTTGTTGGCTTGGAACTTATTAAAATATTAAGTAATCATAAATTCATTAATCTTAAATACTTATGCTCAAGAGGATCTATTGGAAAAGCTATTAATTCTTTTTTAAAAAATAAAATTAAAAAAAAATTACCTTTAATATCTGACATTAATAAAGCCGATTTAAGCGATGTCGATATAATATTTTCAGCATTACCCCACGGAGAAGCGCAATTATTATCTAATAAAATTTCTCCTCACCATATTTTAATTGATTTATCCGCTGATTTTAGATTCGCAGATGTTAAGGTTTATGAAAAATGGTACGGACTAAAACATTATGCTCCTGATAATCAAAAACATTCTGTTTATGGACTTTCTGAATTTGCAAGAAAAGATATTGAAAAGAGTAATATAATTTCCTGTCCGGGATGTTATCCAACATCAGCTCAATTAGCGCTTATTCCTTTGTTGCTAAATAAAACAATAAAAACTTCAAAAATAATAATAGATTCTAAGTCAGGTTATTCAGGAGCTGGAAAGAAAACTGCTGATAAAAAACTTTATCCTAATATTAATAAAAATATCGCTGTTTACGGTGTAGGTCACCACAGACATATGCCTGAAATAGACCAGGGTTTAAAATTGTTTGCAAAAGTTTCTGGTGATTTAAAAATTGAATTTACTCCTCATTTAATTCCAACTTTTAGAGGAATATTAACAACAATATACGCTGATCTTAAAAAGAATATTAGCGTGAAAAAAGTTCATCAATATTTGAGTAAATTTTATAAAAAAAGTAATTTTGTTAAAATTTTACCCTATGGAAAATTTGTTAATACAAATAACGTTAATAATACCAATAATTGTAATATTAATATTTTCTCTGGAAGATATAAAAATCAATTAATTATTGTAAGTTCGATTGATAATTTAGTTAAAGGAGCTGCAGGACAGGCAGTTCAAAATATGAATATAAGATTAGGTTTGAAGGAAACTGCAGGATTAGAATAATGAATTTTAAAGATAATTATAATATTGCAATCGTCGGCTTGGGCAACATTGGCTCAGAAGTTTACAAACATTTGGTTAAGAATAAACGTATTATTGAAAAAAATACAAACTCGACTTTTCAAATAAAATATATTTCTGCAAAAAAGATAAGTAAAAAAAGAGGATTTAGCGTTCCAAAAAAAATGTGGGTTAAAAATCCTTTGTCATTAGTTAAAAAAGATGATGTCGACATTATTATTGAGTTAATAGGTGGACCCGATGGAGTTGCAAAAAAATTAGCCTTTGCTGCATTACAAAATAACAAACATTTAGTTACAGCAAATAAAGCCTTAATATTTAAGCATGGGAATGAACTTGCAAAAATTGCTGAAAAGAATTCAGTTAATCTACTATTTGAAGCCTCAGTGGGTGGAGGAATACCGATTATTAAATCTATAAAAGAAAGCTTAGTGGGTAATAAATTATTTCACATTTATGGCATATTAAATGGAACAACAAATTTTATTTTAACTGAAATAGAAAGAACTAAAAAAAACTTTAAAGAGATTTTATCAAATGCTCAAAAACTTGGTTACGCCGAAACTAATCCAAAACTTGATCTTAATGGAGACGATGTTAAATCTAAAATATCTATATTAAGTGCACTTTGTTTTAAAACTAAAATAATTAATAAGAGTTTTTTAACAGAAGGAATAGAACAGATTGATTTAGAAGATGTTGAGTATGCCAATAAGTTCAAATACAAGATTAAACTATTAGGAATTTCTGAAATCATCGATAATAAAGTTAAACAAAGAGTTCATCCTTGTTTAATTTCAAAAGATTCTGATCTTGCCAAGATCAATGGAGCAAATAACGCAATTATGGTTGAAGGAAATCCAGTTGGCAAAATAGTTTATCAAGGACTAGGTGCTGGAAAAGGGCCAACTACTTCTTCTGTTGTTTCGGATTTAAATTCAATTCTTAAAGGAAATATAACTCTACCTTTTGGTTTTAATTTCTCTGATGCAAAAGAGTTTAAAATGTTTGATTTTGATAATCATATTTGTAAGTTTTACTTAAGAATCGTTGTGAAAGATAAGCCAGGAGTTTTATCTAAAATTACTTCTATTTTATCTAAATTTAAGATTTCAATTCAAAGTATATTACAGCAGCCCTTAAGTAATCCTCAGTATGCTAATTTAGTTATTATCAGTCATAACGCTAAAGAGAAGGATATGAAATTAGCTTTAAAGAAAATTTCAAAAGAAAAATTTATTAGCAAAAAAATTACAATGATCAGAATTAGAAATGAAAAAAAATTATGATTATCAGCAATGGGTTTGTAGATTTATTTGTAAAAACCACTAGCGAAGCTGCGTACGCGTCATCATTATTAAAAGGCAAAGGCGATAAAATAGCTGCTGATCAAGCAGCAGTAGATAAGATGAGATTATTTCTTAATAATATTCCAATGAAAGGGAAAATTGTGATTGGGGAAGGAGAAATGGATGAGGCACCGATGCTTTATATTAATGAATTAGTTGGAACAGGAAATGGGGAAGAATTGGATATAGCAGTTGATCCCTTAGAAGGTACAAATTTAACTGCAAAAAATTTACCAAATGCAATGTCAGTCCTTGCAGTATCCAAAAAAGATAATCTGTTGCATGCACCTGACACTTACATGGAGAAAATAGCCGTTGGAAAAAATATTAAAGAAGGGGTTGTTGATCTTGATTTTGGTATTGCCAAAAATCTTAAAAATTTAGCTGATTTTAAAAATACAACACCAGATAAATTAACAATATGTCTTTTAGAAAGAGAGCGACACGATCATATAGTTAAAGATGCAAAACAACTTGGAACTAAAATTAAATTTATTTCTGATGGGGATGTAGCTGGCGCTATTTATGCAGGCATTGAAGAATTTAATGTTGATATATATTTAGGCATAGGAGGAGCTCCAGAAGGCGTCCTTGCTGCTGCTGCGATTAAATGTTTAGGCGGTCAATTTCAAGCAAGATTAGTTCTAAGTAATGATCATGAAATTGATAAAGCTAAAAAAATGGGAATAAAAGATTTAAAAAAAAAATATTATATTAATGACATAGTTAAAGAAGATGTTTTATTTTGTGCAACCGGAGTAACAGGGGGTGATTTGCTTCAAGGTATTAAGATTTTAGATAATGGTTTTTATCAATCAGAAACCTTTGTTTTGCACCACGCATCTAATCTTAATAAAAAAATTATTAATAAATTTAAAATATGAAGTACCAGTCCATCACTGGTAAAGAATGGATTTTATCCAAGTACAACGAAAATTTATCGTTAGAAATTTCTCAAAAATTAGGAATTGATAATTTTTTATCAAAACTTTTATCTATAAGGAAAATTACCCCTGAGAATTGTCAGTCATATTTAAGTCCAAAGATTAAAGAATTTATGCCAAATCCAAGTGTCTTAAAGGACATGGATCTTGCGGTCGATACTCTTATTAAAGCTATTAAAGAAAATAAAAGAATTTGTATTTTAGGCGACTATGATGTGGATGGAGCATCATCCACTGCAATTATTGTTAATTTTTTAAAAAATATATACTCAAATTTTTTTATTTATATTCCAGATCGACAAGTCGATGGTTATGGACCCTCAGTAAATTCACTAAAAAACATAATTGAGAAAAAAGGTGAATTTCTTATAACTGTTGATTGTGGAACTTCATCATTTGAAGCTCTTGAGTATGCTAATCAAAATAATATTGATGTTTTGGTTATTGATCATCATCAAGCTGAAATTAAACTCCCTAAATGCAAAGCCTTAGTAAATCCAAATCAATTGGATGATAAATCAAATCTTGGCTATCTATGCGCAGCCGGAGTTTCTTTTTTATTTATTGTTGCATTAAATCGCTCTCTTCGAGAAAGTAATTTCTATAAAGATAAAAAAATTAATGAGCCAGATTTATATGATTATTTAGATTTAGTTGCTTTGGGCACAATT
>JABHUX010000056.1 GCA_018658635.1 Alphaproteobacteria bacterium | reverse complement strand
TGAAAACAAATCTACATTAAGACTATCTAAATCTATTTCAATTTTACCAAGGCTTTGAACACCATCACAATGAATAATTCCTTTATACTTTTTAACAATTTTAGATATTTCTGTGATTGGATTAATAATTCCAGACTCATTATTTGCAAACATAACGCTAACTAAAAATGGACTTGTTTGTTTTGAAAGCAAATCTTCAATTTCTTTTAAATTAACTGTGCCATTTAAATTTGTTTTAAAGAATTTTTTTTCAATATCTAAACTTTTAACAACATCAATGACTGATGCATGTTCTGTTTCAAGTGAGTAAATAGTTTTAATATTATTTTTTTTAATAAATCCTTTAATAGCTCAATTATTAGATTCTGTAGCTCCGCTTGTAAAAATAAGATCATAATTTTTTGCTTTTAAACTTTGTAAAATATTTCTTCTTACTTCCTCGACAATTTTTTTAGAATTTCTGCCGATTTTATGAACTGAAGAAGGATTGCCGAATTCTTCAAATTTTAGACTTTGAATTTTTTTAATTACATTTTTATGTAGTGGCGCTGTAGCATTATAATCAAAATAAATCATCTATTCATTCCTTGCGATTGATTTAGTGAGTTTTCAAATGGAATATTTCTTGGAATTTTGTTCTCTAGAACATCTAATAAAGTAACGGATGTAAAATAATTATTAATGTGTCTTGATAGACCATCCCAAAGATTGTGCGTAACACATTTAGTAGATTTGCCTGTGCAGCCTTTTTTTGATTTTAATTTGCATTTTGTAGTTTTAATATCTTCATTGACTGCCTCGATAATTGAAGACAGATAAATTTTATTTGGATCTCTTGAAAGCTTATAGCCTCCTAGATTTCCTCTTATGCTGGTAACTAATTCTTTATTTTTCAACTTTAAAAATAACTGCTCTAAAAAAGAAAGAGAAATGCTCTGTCTTATAGAGATATCGTTTAAACTAACTGGCTTTTGTAGCTTATTAAAAGAAGCAAGGTCAGCCATCGCCATTACAGCGTATCTACCTTTTGCTGTTAATTTCATAGTAAATTAATGATTAATTTTAATCGAATTTATCTATTCCTACTAAATTAGTCAACTTTAAAAAAAAACCAAAAGTGTTTAGCTTTTATGGTATAAGAGCCGCTTGTTAAAATAATAATTCTTCAAAAATCTATGAGCGTAGTTAATCCAGCAGGAACTTTTATTAATGGCCCAGACGGAAAACTAGAAGCAAAATACGTTCAAGGAAAAAGTTCAACAGCGCCAACCGTTCTAATTCTTCACCCCCATCCAGAGTACGGTGGAACTATGAATAATAAAGTAGTTTATAATGCGTTTCATACATTTCTTAAAAATGGATTCTCAGTTTGTCGTTTTAATTTTCGAGGGGTTGGCAAGAGTGAAGGTAAATTTGATAATGGTCAGGGAGAATTATCAGATGCAGCTGCTGTGTTAGATTGGATACAAAGACAAAATCCTACTACTAATGAAAGTTGGATTGTTGGTTTCTCATTTGGCTCTTTAATTTGCATGCAATTACTTATGAGAAGACCTGAGATTTACAGATTTATAGCTATTTGTCCGCAACCAAATATTTATGATTTTAATTTTTTAGCACCCTGTCCTTCTTCAGGAATGGTTTTATATTCATCTAATGATCAATTAGTTCCAGTAGAAGCAACCAAAACTTTGGAAACTAAACTTAAAAATCAAAAAAGTATTAATGTAGATTTTATTAAAATAGAAGGAGCCAATCATTTCTTTGTAGGCAAAGATAAAGAATTTAATAGTTCTATTGAAAAGTATATTAAAAAAGAATCTAGATTTTAATTAGAATAAACAATCCCACCTGTTACCGGTAAACTTACACCAGTTGTTGTTGGAAGTGATAAATATTTTTTTTCTAAGCTTCTTATTGCAAGATAAGCAAAGGCTTGGGACTCAATAAAATCACCAGTAAGTTTATATTGATCTATGGACTCAACACTAACATTTAAAATTTTTAATAAGAATTTAATTAAAGTTTTATTTTTTCTGCCTCCTCCTACTAAAATAATTTTATCTTTTTTTTCTTTAATATTTTTCACAAAGTTTGCTATTAAATTTGCAGTTAAACTAACAAGTGTTGCAGCGCCATCTTCTAATTTAAGACCTCGAAATTGCGCAATATTAAAATCAGTAATATCTAATGATTTTTTTTTATCATGATAGTTATAATGATTTAAAAAATCTTCTTGTATTAATGTGTTTACTTCGCCTTTTCCTGAAATATTTCCCTCCCTGTCAAACTCTAGGTCTTTAGAATTTATTCTAATCCATTGATCTAATAGACAGTTTCCAGGTCCAATATCATTGGAATTAAGTACTGAATTTTCAAAATAACTTCCATTAGCAATACCACCGATATTAATAATCACTCCATTATTAATTAAGTTTAAATTTTTTAAAATTTGTCCATGGTAAAGAGTGACTAATGGTGCGCCTTGTCCTTTATTTTTAATATCATTATCTCTAAAATTAAATACAACTTTAGTTTTTAACAATTGCGCCATCAATTCAGGATTTCCTAATTGAAATGTAAACCCCTGCTCAGGTTTATGAATTAAAGTATGACCGTGATAACCAACTAAATCTAATTTGATTGCTGAATTTTTCCTCAAAAATTCCTGAATAGCCTCTACATGTAGTAACGTAATCTTTCTTGATAAATCGTTAATTAGTGCTTTTTTTGATGTTAAATCGTCCTTTTGTAAAACTTCTTTTCTAATATTTATTAATTCTTTTTTGAAATCAGAACTGTATTTAGAAAAAAAGTTATCAATAACAGAAGTGCTGGTTTCACCATCAGAATTTATAATAGAAAGATCTATTCCATCCATGGAGGTACCACTCATAGTTCCTAAAGAAATGTATTTACTCATTTTATATAGATTTAATATTATTTAATTTTGTATAATACTATCTTATTGAATGAATCAGAATCTTATCAAAACCTTTCAACAACG
>JABHUX010000055.1 GCA_018658635.1 Alphaproteobacteria bacterium | reverse complement strand
AGATTTAATTCAAGAAGGTAACATTGGTCTTATGAAGGCCGTTGATAAATTTGAATATAGAAGAGGTTACAAATTTTCAACTTACGCAACTTGGTGGATTAGACAGGCGATTACAAGATCAATAGCTGATCAAGCAAGAACTATTAGAATACCAGTGCACATGATCGAAACAATTAATAAGATTGTCAGAACATCAAGACAAATGCTTAGTGAATTTGGAAGAGAACCCACACCAGAAGAATTAGCTAAAAAATTAGCTATGCCTTTAGATAAAGTGAGAAAAGTATTAAAAATTGCCAAAGAGCCAGTGTCTCTTGAAACACCAGTTGGAGATGAAGAGGATAGTAATTTAGGTGACTTTATAGAAGATAAGAATGCACTAATACCCGTTGATGCTGCAATCCAAAGTGGACTTAGAAATACAACTACAAAAATTTTAGCAACATTAACTCCAAGAGAAGAAAGAGTTTTAAGAATGCGTTTTGGAATTGGAATGAACACAGATCACACGTTAGAAGAGGTGGGTCAGCAGTTCTCAGTTACGCGTGAAAGAATAAGACAAATTGAAGCTAAAGCTTTAAGAAAATTAAAACATCCTAGTCGATCTAGACAATTAAAAAGTTTCTTTGATAGTTAGAATTTAGTTAATAAACTATATTTTTAATGTTATATCCCATTAAACGGGCCTGTAGCTCAGCTGGTTAGAGCCCCCCGCTCATAACGGGGTTGTCCGGGGTTCAAATCCCTGCGGGCCCACCAATTCAATTTAATCTAATTTGATTTATTAAAATTCTCTAGAGCGTTAATTAAGCCAGGAAAACCTTTGCTTGCTATTATTGAAGCAAATTCTTCTTTTTGTGTTCTTGCCAAACTTAATCCCTCAACAACCATGTCTCTTACAAGAAGTTTTGAGTCTTTTGTATAAATTCTCCACTCAACAGCAATTTCCTGAGTATCTTTTTTCGAAAATATTTTCGTGCTTACAATAATATTATTTTCATTAATTTTTTTTGAGTCTATAATTTTAAGATCTTGATCGGCAAAATCACTTAACTTTGAAGATATATTTTTTATAAAATATTCTCTAAAAAGCTTGTTAAAATTTTCTTTCTCAGTAGCTGTGGCTTTCTCTCTATAGTCACCAAGTGTATAACTAGCTAGAGCATCTAAATCTAAATATTTTTCAGAAAGATCATTGAGTTTTTTTAGTCTAGAATCTTTATTAATAGATTTATCGTTAAATATAATTTTTGTATCATTAGTTAACTTAAGAATAAAAGCTTCAGCATTACTTTCTGCTGAATTAGAATTTGTAGATATTAATAAAATAGTACTTATATAAAAAAAAATTTTTTTAACGAAAGTAAACATTTTTTATTTTGTAAGCAGAGATATTATTTAATTTTTTTCCACTCGTCTTCACCCGCTCCGTATTGACTTTCTGATTTTTTAACGTTTTTAACTAAGTTCTCTCTTCTTTGTAAATATAAACTTTTATACGCAGAATAAAGATCTAAAGAATTTTTTTCTAAATTTTCTGACGCTTTAATATTTTGGGATCTAAAATCAACAACTTCAATTCCTTCTGTAACCCAATAAACTTGCTCTCCAAGATTTTCTCCCATAAAAGTCTTGTCTCCTGCTGTTATATGATAAAAGTAATCTCCGTAAACTCCCAATAATCTTCCTACAGCTTCTCTCGGACTTGAAGGGCCTATGAATGGAACTACAGCGTAACAACCATGACCAAATCCCCAAACAGCAAGAGTTTGACCAAAGTCTTCTCTATTTGTTTTTTCAATACCAATAGCTGTCGCTGGATCAAATAAGCCAAGAATTACAACTGTAGAATTTATTGTAAATCGCAAAACAGATGTTGCCGCTTCACCAAAGTTTCCTTGTAAAATTTGGTTTGGAACAGAAATGGTGGAATCTATATTCAATAAAGCATTATTTATTCCACTTCTAATTTCTACTGGCAGAACATTGTAAACTTCAGCAATTGGTTTAAAAAAATATTTATCAACTGTCATGTTAAAACTGAATACAGCTCTATTTATACTTTCGTTGCAATCAGGAATATCTGCAGCGTAAATAGTTTTTGAATTGAATACCGTTAAAAAAGCTATAACTAGAAATGTTTTTTTCATAATCTTAAAGTTGTTTTTATATACATGTTT
>JABHUX010000054.1 GCA_018658635.1 Alphaproteobacteria bacterium | reverse complement strand
TTTCTCACTTTATCTAAAGGCATAGCTAATTTTTTAGCTAATTCTTCTGGTGTGGGTTCTCTTCCAAATTCACTAAGCATTTGTCTTGATGTTCTGACAATCTTATTAATTGTTTCGATCATGTGCACTGGTATTCTAATGGTTCTTGCTTGATCAGCTATTGATCTTGTAATCGCTTGTCTAATCCACCAAGTTGCATAAGTTGAAAATTTATAACCTCTTCTATATTCAAATTTATCAACGGCCTTCATAAGACCAATGTTACCCTCTTGAATTAAATCTAAGAACTGCAATCCTCTGTTCGTATATTTTTTAGCAATCGAAATAACCAATCTTAAATTAGCCTCAATCATTTCTTTCTTTGCAATTCTAGATTCTCTTTCGCCTTTTTTAATTTTATTAACTAAAATTTTAAAATCTGAAACTGGTAACCCTATGTCTTTGCTAATTTGTATTAATTTGCTTTTGATATTTTCGTACTCTTTTTTCTCTTTAGTAAAAAAATTATGCCATTTTTTATTTTCTCCTAAAAAACTTTCAAAATTTGGATTAATTTCATTTCCTACATAAAATTTTATAAATTCCTCTCTAGGAATCCCATGTTTAGAAGAAAGTCTTAAAAGTTCTCCGTCAAAATTAATTAATTTTTTATTCTCAACATAATTCAACTGGACTAACTCTTCCTGCGTTGCTGGATTTAATTGCAATTGCAAAATATCTTGACTGATTTCCTCTTTTATTGATTGATAATTTTTTTCTTTGCTTGGACTAAACTTAGATCTAGCCAGTACAGTTTCTAACTTTTCTTTTTGATAAGAAATAAGTTTTTTATAATTTTTTGATAATTTTTCAAAAGTTTTTAAAATTTTTGGCTTTAGCTCAATTTCAAGAGCAGCTAAAGAAATATTGTACTCATCATTCTCCTCTTCAATAGCTTCAACACTTTTATTATCTGGATCTTCTTCTTTATCTTTCTTAGATTTAGGTTCTTTGACTACTTTTTCAACGCTTTTAGCAGCTAAAGCTTTTGTAAAATTCTCATCTTCTAAGTAATTACTATCAAGGTCAATAATATCTCTAACCAACATTTCGTTAGCATTTAATTTATCTTTCCATTCAAATATTTTTTTTGCCATTAATGGACTCTCTGCTAACGCAGAAACCATTACATATTTTCCAGATTCTATTCTCTTTGCGATTGCAATTTCACCTTCTCTAGATAGAAGCTCAACGCCTCCCATTTCTCTAAGGTACATTCTAATTGGATCATCACTTCTTTCAGAATTCTTTTCAGCTTTTGGCGCTTCTTCTTTTGTCTTAACTTTAAAGTCAGACTTTTGTTTTACTAAAGTAATGAGATTGTCAAAAATATTTAAAACAGCTTTTTCTAAACTTTCTGGATTGCTATTTCTTTTTCCTAAAGATTTTTTTAATTCTTCATGGGTAATAAATCCTCGAGCTTTTCCACGCTCAAGCAATTTTTCAAATGATTTTGAAATAAGCTTATCTGCTTTCACTTTAATATATGTTTATTGAAGCAGTATATATATTTACTAGGACAGAAAATTACTAGACTTTTTTTGATGCTACAATCTGGTCTTTTAACGATAAAAGTTCGTTATACTGTGCCTCATTCATATTTTTAGACAGTGATTCTTCAGCGTCCTTTAATTTACTCTCAAGTTTCAAGTTATTAACTTGCTCAATTAAATCTTTTAAAAAATTATCAAACTTTTCTTCATTTAAATTTTCTGAAATTCCTTTTATAGATGAAAATTCATTTATATCTTTAATAATTTGACCAAAATTATTTTCTTCTAGATACTTTGATAAATTAAATTCTTTGAAAGTCTCTATCTTTTCTAAAATATTTATCAAAATTTTTTTTAATTCTTCTAAATTTTTATTATGAAAATTAATTAACAAAAATTTTTTAGGTTGATTTTTTAAAATTTGAACATTATTTAAAAAGAAATACATCAAAGAAAATTCTTTTAGTTCAAAAGATGAATACCTTGTAATTTTTCTTGTAAGTTCTTTAGTCTTATTTAGTGGTTTAAGATTTTTAGCTTTTCTATTTGAGAATTGTTCAAAAATCTTATTTTTAAAAAAACTTATATAATGTTTTTTGACAGTTGAATCTTGAATTAATACACACAAGTCCATTATTTTTTTTTCAAATCCAGCTCTTTCTTCTGGTTGCTCTGATTTTAATTCTTGTAAATTATTTGCAAAAATAAAGTTACCAATATCAATTTTCTGAGTTAGCAAACTCTCAAAATTATTTCTTCCATTCTTTCTTACAAAAGAATCTGGATCAAAACCATTCGGTAAAATCAAAAATGATAATGAATAATTTGGCTTCATAAAAGCAATTAGCTTTTCAGAAATTTTGTGAGCAGCATTTTGCCCGCTTCTATCGCCATCAAAACAAACTACGGGATCATTGAAATAGCGCCATATTAAATTTAAATGGGATTCAGTCATTGCTGTCCCGAGTGTTGCAACTACATTTTTAAAACCAGCCTGATAAAGACCAATCGCATCCATATAACCCTCAACAACAAAAACAATTCCGCTTTGTTTGTTTTCATTCTTGGCATTATTTAAATTATATAAATTAAAACCTTTTTTAAAAAATTCAGTTTCTGGTGAGTTTATATATTTTGCTAAATAATTCTGACTTAATGCTCTCCCACCAAATCCAATAACTTTATTATTGTAATCAAAAATTGGAAAAATTAATCTATTTTTAAATCGATCAATAAGTTTATTGTTCTTTTCATCATGAAAAAATACTCCGCTCTCAATAAGTTCTTTTTGGTTAAAATTACTAAACAAAGAAACATTTAAACCATATTCTCCAGAATATCCTACTTTGAATGTAGATAATATTTCTTGCGTCAAGCCTCTGCCAAGTGCATATTTTTTAACACTATCATTTTCAGAAAAATTTTTTTGATAATGCTGTAAAGCAATTGTTAATATTTCATCATATTTTTTTCTTTTATTTTCTACTTCAATATTTTCTTTAGTAAATTTAAATGCAGGCATCCCGGCTTTTGCAGCTAACTTTCTAACAGCATCACCAAAATTTAATTTTTCAACCTTAACTAAAAAATCAAAAATATTTCCATGCTCACCTGAGCTAAAACAATGATAAAATCCTTTTTCATCATTGATAGTAAATGATGGTGATTTTTCTTTAGAAAATGGAGACAGGCCAACGAATTCTCTGCCTCTTCTTTTTAATTGAACTGTAGCTCCCACTATGTCGGAAACTTTTATTCTTTGTTTAATCTCTTCTAAATACTCTTTTGGAAATTTCATTTACTTAGTAGTTCTTTTAATAATGCTCCTGCTTTAGAAAAATCTATACTCCCAGAATATTTAAGCTTTAAAATTGCCATTGCTTTCCCCATGTCCTTAATTGAGGCTGCCCCTGAATCTTTGATTGCACTTTCACAAGCTTTTTTTGTTTCGTTATCATCTAGTTGCTTTGGAAGAAATTCTTGAATAATATTTATTTCTTTATCTTCTTTTTCTGCCAAATCATTTCTTGAAGCCTTTTTATAAATTTCTAGCGATTCTCTTCTTTGTTTTAACATCTTATTAAGAACAGCAATTACATCTTCTTCTTTAATTGAAGTATCTTTTACTCCAGCTCCCCTCTTTTCAATTTCTTTATCTTTCAGTGCGGAAACAATAAGTCTTAAAGTAAGAACCTTATCTTTATCTTGTTTAAGCGCCGATTCTTTTAATTGAGCGTTTACCTTATCTAATAAATTCATAAGTTTTAAATTACTCTAAATAATTCAATTGCTCAAAAGAAAATATTACCAACTTGACTGGCGATTAACTTTTTCATAATGTTCGCCAACTTTTAAATAACTTAAAAGCTCTTAACTCATGGGTTGTATTTGTCTAAAGAAACTAATTTAGAAAATAAATACAAAATAAAAAATTCTATTAATCCTAATGCTATTTTAATTCTTGAAGATGGAGAAGAATTTCATGGATTTGGAATTGGTGCTTACGGAATTTCTTCTGGTGAAATCTGTTTTAATACTTCAATTACCGGTTACCAAGAAATACTAACTGACCCTTCTTACTCTGGACAAATTATAAATTTTACTTTCCCTCATATTGGCAATGTGGGTGCCAATAATGAAGATTTAGAAGCTGATAAAACTTGGGTTAAAGGGGCAATATTCAATGCTGAAGTATCCCATTCATCTAATTACAGAGCTTTAGAAAATTTAGATCAATGGTTAAAAAAAAATAAAATTACTGCAATTTATGGAATTGATACTAGAAAGCTTACTCTAAAAATAAGAAAGTTGGGACCAAAAAAAGCAACCATAGCTTTTAAAGAGAATGAGAAACATAATGTCAAAGAACTATTAGAGATTACAAAAAAATTACCAAGTTTAGAAAATTCAGATCTTACTAGAGAGGTTACCTGCAA
>JABHUX010000053.1 GCA_018658635.1 Alphaproteobacteria bacterium | reverse complement strand
CACCAAATTTATGCTGTTCATCTATAATAATTAATCCTAAATTTTTAAATGAAACACTTTCTTGAAACAAAGAATGAGTTCCTATCAAAAAATTAATTTTTCCATCAACAAGATCTTTTTTAATTTCAATTTGTTTCTTTTTATTCACTCCACTACTTAAAATTTCAACCTTGATATCGAGGCCTTGTGTGATTGATTTAATCAAATTTAAATGCTGAGTTGCCAATATTTCAGTAGGACACATTAAGGCTACTTGAAAACCAGACGCTACGACATTTAATCCAGAGATAATTGAAATTATAGTCTTCCCAGAGCCGACGTCACCCTGAAGCAGTCTTAACATTTTTTTATCTTTTTTAAGACTGTTTTCGATTTCTTTTATAATATTGTCTTGATCTTTAGTTAAAGTAAAAGATAAATTTTTTATTATTTTTAATTTAAAATCTGATGAAAAAAGTTTTGGATTTTTATAAATAGTTGAATTTTTTTTTTTAATTTGAGAAAAAATCAGTAAATTAGTAAATATTTCATCAAAAGATATTCTTTCATAAGCTAATGAATTCTTGTCTAAATCTTCTATTTTTTTTGGATTATGAAGTTGAATTAATGAATCTTTAAAACTTGACCATTTATTATTTTTTATAATAATATCTCTATGCCATTCCGGAACATCAGGAATATCTTTAGTTATGTTCTCGTAAATTTTATTTATAGTTTTGTTAGAAATGCCTTTTAATGAACTATAGGTTGGCATTATTTTACTAACTTTTTCTTCGTTATTAACTGAGGTAACGTAGTCTGGATTAGTTATTTGATGCTTATTTTTATAAATATTAATTTTTCCACTAATAATAACCTCGTTATTAAGAGGAAGTATTTCTTTAATGTAATTCTCTCTGGAATTAAAAAATACAATATTTATCTCACCAGTATCATCGAAGCATTGAACGGTATTTGGAAGCCTTCTTATTCTTGGAAAGTTATGTTTTTTAACCTTAACAAATATTGTACTAATTTTTCCAATTTCAAGATTATTTAACTTAGGACAATGAGTTCTGTCTATTAAACCAAATGGGAAATTAAATATTAGATCTATGTTTGATTCAATTTTTTTTTCATTAAATAATTTCTGTATTTTTGGTCCTATTCCTTTTGTCTTAGAAATTGGATTAAAAAAAAAATTAAAGTTTTTTTCTATCATTTGAAGACTTAGTTTTAATTAAGTTATATATATTAGATATGAATAATTTAATTAAAAAACTTTTATATCGCTCTAATCATAGAGGAACTAAGGAGATGGATTTATTAATCGGCGGATTTGCCAAAGAAAACTTAAAAAAATTAACTCCAATTGAATTAGAAGAATTTGAACTTTTGTTAAATTTTACTGACAAAGAATTAAGCTCTTGGTTAGTAGATAATAATAAAAATATAGATTTAGAAAATTTTTCTATATCAAATAAGATCAAAGAATTTAAAATAAAGTTCTAAATTATTATATAATTAAATAAAAACTGAGTTTTATATTTATTTTAAATAACAAAACGTAACTATTTTATAGAAAAAATGGCGGAGAGGGTGGGATTTGAACCCACGAACGGGTTGCCCCGTTGCTAGTTTTCAAGACTAGTGCTTTCAACCGCTCAGCCACCTCTCCTTGATTAATGACTTTAAATACTGGCTATGTTAAAAAAAAGTAATGAATATTTACCCTAAATTTAAAATATTTCTAATTATTTATTTATTTGCAATATTTAATCCCTCAAATTCATTATCAAATGAAAAATTTAACGAATGGTTAGTTAGTTTTAAAAGTAGAGCAATTGCTCAGGGTGTTTCAAAAGAAACCGTTGATAGTGCATTAAAGAATGCCAAATTTTTAGAGAGAATTGTTGCCTTAGATAGAAAGCAACCAGAATTTTTTGAAAAAACTTACGAATACTTAGATAAAAGAGTTGATGAAAAAAGAATACAGACAGCAAAAAATCTCTTAAATGAAAATTCAGTTTTGCTTGAAAAAGTTAATACTAAATTTAAAGTTGATAAAGAAGTTCTAGTAGCTCTGTGGGGGATCGAGACAAATTTTGGGGTCAACAAAGGTAAGGTAGATATAATTTCAGCTTTATCAACTCTGTCATTTGATAATCGAAGACCAGAATATTTTGAAAAAGAATTAATTATACTTTTAAAATTAATTGATAATAAAACTTTAAA
Source organism: Alphaproteobacteria bacterium (assembly GCA_018658635.1). GTDB lineage: Bacteria > Pseudomonadota > Alphaproteobacteria > Pelagibacterales > Pelagibacteraceae > Fontibacterium. Next base: position 4,899 of record JABHUX010000053.1, on the reverse strand, counting down.
ATACGAGAGTTTATATGGTTCATGGGCTGGTGCGATTGGTAATTTTCAATTTATGCCATCCACAATTCAAAAATACGGAATAAATTTTGATGAAGCGTCTGATATTGATTTGATAAATTCATTTCAAGACTCTCTCGCTTCAGCTGCAAATTATTTAAATACAATAGGGTGGAAAGAAAAAGATAAATGGGGATTTGAGATTAAAATAGATAAAAATTTTGACAATAATTTAATCAGCTCAGATTCTAGAAATCTTAAAAATAAAATTTCTATAACTCAATTAAAATCTACAGGCTTTAAAAATAAAAATGGTAGCGAATTTTTGATTGAAGATAAAAAAGAAGGCTGGTTAATAAGACCAGACGGTGAAGATGGGCCAATATATATTGTATTTGATAATTTTTTAAAATTATTAGAATGGAATAGATCTTTGCGATTTGCAATAACCGTTGGAACTCTTTCGGATAAAATAAAAATATAAGATGAAAAATAAAATAATTGTTTTATTTTTTATTTTAATTTTATCTTGTCAAAAAATTTCAACTCTTGAAGAAAATAATAGTTATGAAAAAATAGGTTTTGCAGAATTTTCTAAAGATAATAATGTAATGCACCGAAGCATATCACTCAATAGTCAAATTAGAATTACGAATTTATTAAATAAAAAAAGTATAGTTGTAAGTATTGATAACAATTCTAACTACAAAAAAGAAAGGGAAATTATTATTCCTAATAAATATTTAGACTTATTAGAGTTAAATTCCAGTTTGCCAATAGTTAAAATTGAAACTATTAGAACCAATAAAACTTTTAAGGCAGAGATTACTAAAATTTATGACGAAGAGAAAAAAATTGCACAAAATATTGAACTAACAAATGTTGATATCGTCGATTTATCTAAAAATAATTCTTTAAAAGATAACAATTTAAAAAAAATAATTATTTACTATGGTGATTTTACTTTTAAAAGTACTGCTTTAGATATGGTTAGCCTATTAAAAAAAGAAATAAAAGATCTTAAACCAACTATTATCCTTGTTAATAAAAAATTTAGAGTAAAAGCGACAACTATTAACGATATTAATGAATTTGATATTTTTTTTAATAAAATAGTAAATACTAAGTTTGAGAATTATAATATAAGTATTGAATGATTTTAAGGAAAATTTTTTATTTAGAGTTTGTCATTTTTTTTTTTTGCTCAACTGTTTATTCTCAAATAATTATTCCAGATAAAGTTAAACAAGGTATCGTTGTAGATCACACTAGCGGCGCCATATTAGCAGAAAAAAATGCAGATCAAAAAATATCTCCTGCCTCCATGACAAAAATCATGACAGCAGTTGTCGTATTTGACCAACTTAAAGATAAAAAAATCAAACTTACCGATCAATTTACAGTTTCAAAAAAAGCATGGAGTGCAACAAAGTCTGGTGAATCAACTATGTTCTTAGTTCCCGGAGATAAAGTTTCGATTGAAGATTTAATAAGAGGCTTAATTATTGTTTCAGGCGTTGATGCTTCGATTGTTTTAGCGGAAGGCATATCTGGAACGGAAGAACAATTTGTAAATTTAATGAATGAAAAAGCTAAACAGATAAATATGGTTAATACTAATTTTAGTAATTCTTCTGGAACTTTTGGCCCAAATAACTATTCGACAGTAAGAGATATCGCTTTATTGTCGTCTTATTTAATCAATAACTATTCTCAGTATTATAAATATTTTAAGGAGAAAGATTTTGCATGGGCTAGAACAGGGGGTAATCCTGTTAAACAAGAAAATAGAAATGTGTTACTTTCTATGGATGAAGGAGTTGATGGAATAAAAACAGGACATTTGAAAGATAGTAAATATTCAATTGCAGTTACAAAGAAAAAAGATAACAGAAGAATAATAGCCGTAATCAGTGGCTTACCCACAATGTCTTCAAGAGCTGAATTTTCAAAACTATTATTAAATGCCGCTTTCAATAAAATTGATCTTATGAAAATTTCTTATGATAAAGAAAAATTTAGAATTAAAATATGGAATGGAAGCTCTTCTTATCTAGATGTTAAGGGAGTAAATAAAGACAGTATTTTTGTTAATCTACCTAAGAATTTAAAAAATCCAAAAATTAGAATGGAAATAGAATATGAATATCCGTTGCAATTGCCTATTAAAAAATTTGAGAAAGTAGCCGTTCTTAGAATTTACAACAATAAAGAACTTATAGATACTGAGGATTTGTTTGCTCAAAAAGATATAACTGATAAAAATATATTTTTTAAAGGAATTCAAAATATCAATCATTACTTATGGCGATAAAAAAACCTTTTTTTATCTGCTTTGAAGGAGTAGAGGGATCTGGGAAATCCACTCAGGCGAAATTATTGCACAATTTTATCAAAAAAAATATTACGAAGAATGTAATTTTAACCAGAGAACCTGGTGGGACTTTATTTTCAGAAAAAATAAGAAATTTAATGTTAGATAAAAAAACAAACATTAGTCCACTAACAGAATTCTTTTTATTAATGGCTGCAAGAAATGAACATATTATCAGTAAAATAAATTTTTATCTTAAAAAAAATTTTATTATCATTTGTGATAGATTTTTTTATTCAACATTAGCTTACCAACATTATTTGGAAGGGATGGAAAAGAAATTTATATTTAACATTCAAAAGAAAATTTTTAACAAAATTCATCCTGACATTACTTTTTTGATCGATTTAAATAAAAAAGAATCCCAAGTTAGAATAAGTAAAAGATCAAAAAAAAGTAACAGATTTGACAAACTTTCAAGTTATCATTTTAATAAAATTAGAAATGGTTTCATAAAAATTTCTAAAATGTATAAAAATAAAATAGTTTTAATTAAAGGAAGCAAGTCCCTTAATGAAATTCAGAATGAAATTAATAAAAAAACTTTAAAAATATTAAATGCAAGACTTTAACTTTCTAAATATTGAATCCTTTAATAAATATCAAAGATTTTTGTATGGTCATGATATTCTATTTAAAAATCTTACTAGTCTTTTTAAAAAAAATAAATTACCAAAAAAAATTATATTTAATGGGAGCGATGGGATAGGGAAGGCAACTTTTGTTTATCATTTAATAAATTTTATATTATCTTACAAAGAAGAAGATATTTATGACTTAAATACTAAGGAAATTATAGAAAATAACAAAAGTTACTTAGATTTAATTAATAATATTAATTTTAACTTTAAACATTTAAAAGTCGATGATTTTAAAAAAATAATCAGTATAGAAGAAACAAGAGAAATTATAAATTTCTTTAATAAATCATCAATAAACAATAAACCTAAAATTTTTTTTTTAGAAGGAGCAGAAAATCTTAATAAAAATTCATCAAATTCAATTTTAAAAATATTAGAGGAATTGCCCGATAATAATTATTTTTTTATATCTTATCTTGAAAATAAATTTTTACTCGAAACCATTAAATCAAGATGCTTTAATTGCAGACTTTTTATTAATTCAAAAGAAAATTCGTTTATTAAAGAGAAATTAATGACACAATTCAAAACCAACAATACGATTATAAAAAATTTAACTCCTGGAATAAATCTTAAAATGAACATTCTGTTTAAAGAATTAAATATTTATGAAAAAGATTTTTCTACAAAAATTTTAACTATGCAAAATTTTTATTTGGAAGAAAAATATAATAAAATAATAGATTTAATGCACATATATATTGAAAATTATTTTGTTAGTAACTTAGAAAAAAATTTTTTTAAAAATTTTAGAATACGAAATAAAATTAATAATATTATTAACAATATTAATTCAATAAATAATGAAATAAAAAGCAGTTTTTATGAAATTAATCTATTGCTTGGAATTAAATAAATGAAAAATTTTTATCTAACAACTCCCATCTATTATCCTTCGGCAAAACCACATATGGGTCACGCTTATTCTAGTATATCAGCCGACGTTATTGCCAGATTTAAAAGGATAGAAGGTTACAATGTTAATTTTTTAACTGGTACAGATGAACACGGTCTAAAAATTCAAAGAGCTGCAGAACTTCAGAAAAAGAATCCAAAAGATTTTTGTGATGAAATCTCTCAAAACTTTATAGAACTTGCAAAAAAATTAAATCTTACCAATACAGATTTTATTAGGACCACTGAGAATAGACATAAAAAAACTGTATCCAAACTATGGAATATTCTTGAAGAAAGAAAAGAAATTTATATTTCTAAATATTCTGGCTGGTATTCCGTATCTGATGAAGCATTCTACACAGAAGATGAAATAGAAATTAAGTCAGATATTAAAATCTCTAAAATTTCAGGATCAAAAGTTGAATGGATGGAAGAAGAATCTTATTTTTTTAGACTTTCAAAATGGCAAGAGCCTTTATTAAAATATTATGAAGACAATCCTGAATTTATTGTTCCAACCAGTAGAAAGAATGAAGTTATCAGCTTTGTTAAAAGTGGACTAAAAGATCTTTCGATAAGCAGAACTTCTTTTAAATGGGGGATACAAGTTCCAAATAATAATAAACATATAATTTACGTATGGCTAGATGCTCTTGCTAATTACATAAGCGCGTTAGATTATTATGAAAAGAATAATAAAAATCAATTTTGGCCAGCAGACATTCATATAATAGGAAAAGATATTATAAGATTTCATTGCGTTTATTGGCCAGCCTTTTTATTAACAGCTGATATCAAACCTCCAAAAAAAGTTTTTGCTCATGGCTGGATACTTTCTGGAGAAGAAAAAATGTCAAAATCTAAAGGAAATATTTTAGATCCTTTAGAAATTATTGAAAATTATGGATTAGATGAAATTAGATACTATTTAATGAAGGAGGTTATTTATGGAGAGGATGGAAAAATAACTCCAGAAAACTTGATCAATTG
>JABHUX010000052.1 GCA_018658635.1 Alphaproteobacteria bacterium | reverse complement strand
TTGTGCAGTGTAAAATTTTTATATAAATTTTTTAATGGAGATAAATATTCATCAGACCAAATTGTATCGCTGTTAATAGAGATAAAAGGTTTGTCAGAAAAAAATGATAAAGCATTTCTAATTCCGCCTCCTGTGCCTAGGATTTCTTTCTCTTTAAAAATTTTAATATCGTAAGTGCTTTTATTCTTTTCAGCGAAAGTTTCTATTTGCTCACCAAGATGATGAGTATTAATGGCAAAACCTTTTACTCCAAATTTCTTTAAAAAATTTAAAGTATTCTCTAGTAGACTAATATTGTTAATTTTAAGTAATGGTTTTGGTGTAGTATTTGTAAGGGGAAGAACTCTCTTTCCAAAGCCTGCGGCTAAAACGATTGCTCTTTCAATCATTTACCTTTTAAGCACCACTCAATAATTCCCTTTTGACAATGCAATCTATTTTCAGCCTGTTGCCACACAACTGAATGTTTGCCATCAATAACTCCGGCGCTTACTTCTTCTCCTCTTTGCGCTGGCAAATCATGCATAAAAATTGCATCTTTTTTTGCAATTTTCATTAATTTTTCATTAACTTGAAAATTCTTAAATGCTTTTCTTTTTTTATTTAAATTTCCTTTATCCCCCATGGAAATCCATTTATCAGTCATAATACAATCTGCATTATCCACTGCATCTTTTGCATCGTGCAATATCTCAATATCTGCTTTTTTCTTTTTAGCCCAATCCATAACTTTTTTAGACGGCATATAATCTTTTGGACATGCAATTTTTAATTCAAAATCAAATTGAGTAGCTGCTTCCATTAAAGAATTAGTAACGTTATTACCATCTCCAACCCAAGCAATTTTTTTACCCTGTATAGATCCTTTGATTTCTTCAAATGTCATAACATCACTCAAAATCTGACAAGGATGACTATCATTCGTTAGTCCGTTGATTATAGGCACTGTAAGAAGCTTTGAGAATTTTAACAAAGTATTATGTTCAAAAGTTCTAAGCATAATAATATCTGAAAAAACTGAGAAGATTCTTGCTGTATCTTCAATAGTTTCCCCACCAATACCAACATGTAAATTCTCAGAATTAATAACTATCGTCTGCCCTCCAAGTTGTCTCATTGCTAAATCAAAAGAAAGTCTTGTTCTTGTAGATGGTTTTTCAAAAACCATAAGCAGCATCTTTCCTTCTAAAGGATTGTCTTTATCAACAAGAACTTTGCCTTTATTATTTCTATTCTTTTTTCTAGTCTTAGAATTTTCGACGATCTGTCTTAAATCCTTTTTTTCAATCAGACTTAAATCTAAAAAATGTTTCATAATTAAAATTCAGAACAAGTTTTTGTGATTATTCTTATTGCTTCATCAATATCTTTTTTTTCAACAATAAGTGGAGGTAATAATCTTACAACGTTATCGCCAGCTTTTACTGCTAGCATCTTATTTTGAAATAAATGATCTAAAAACTTATTATTATCTACTTTTAACTTAATTCCTCTTAAAAGACCAATGCCTCTGACTTGTTCAATAACATTGCTATACTTTTTTTGTACTTCTTTTAATTTAATCTCAAAATAACTACCCACTTCTTGAACATTTTCTAAAAATCCTTTTTTTAAAATAATATCTAATACGGCATTACCAACACTCATTGCTAAAGGATTTCCTCCAAATGTACTACCGTGTGTTCCTGGTTTCATTCCAACTGCAACTTTTTTATTTACTAAACATGCGCCTATTGGAAAACCACCACCAATTCCTTTTGCAATAGGAACAATATCCGGATTAACATTAGCCCATTCAAATGCAAAAAATTTTCCAGCTCTTCCAATTCCACATTGAACCTCGTCTAAAATAAGTAAAATTCCATTATCATCACAAAGCTTTCTTAAAGGTTTTAAACAATAATCGGGAACAACTCTAACTCCACCCTCTCCTTGAACAGTTTCAAGCATAATTGCAGCAGTATTTTTTGTAATCGCTTTTTTTAAAGCCTCATGATCTCCAAATGGAACTTGATCAAAACCATCAACTTTTGGACCAAAACCATGTGTATGCTCTTTATTATTGGCTGCAAATAAAGCGGCCAAAGTTCTTCCATGAAAAGCACCTTCAAAAGTAATAATTCTGTTTCTTTCTGGCTGACCTATTTCAAAAAAATATTTTCTTGCAACTTTAATACTTGCCTCTGTTGCCTCTGCTCCTGAATTTACAAATATAACAAAGTCAGCAAAAGTATTATCTGTTAATCTTTTAGCTAATTTTTCCTGTTCTGGAATTGTAAAAGCATTAGACACGTGCCATAATTTTTCAGATTGTTTTTTTATGGTCTCAACTAAATAAGGATGACAATGTCCTAGTGAATTTACAGCAATACCGGAGACGAAATCTAAATATTTCTCTCCTGTGGTTGATGTAAGGTAAGTTCCCTTTCCTTCTGAAAAAGAAACTTCTCTTCTTTTATATGTACCTAATATTGAACTCATGAAAATTAGCTTTTAATTCTGTATCCTTTTTTAAAAAGGATATAACATATTACCCATAAAGCTAAATTGATAAATGTTAAGTAAAAGAATCC
>JABHUX010000051.1 GCA_018658635.1 Alphaproteobacteria bacterium | reverse complement strand
GGGATAAAATTTACATTTTTTGTTATCTGGCATTTCCTTATGTAATACTTGCGACCTTTACTGGTTTTTTTACGAGAGTTTATTCTTTACGATGGCGCGAGGCTATAACTTTTGATTATATTCCATTATGGAAAAATAGCCTTGAGAGCGTTGAAGGTGCTTCACAACGAATTCAAGAAGATACGAGTAGATTTGCAAAAATTGTAGAAAGTCTAGGGCTTCAAGTGATTAGAGGTATTATGACTTTAATTGCTTTTATTCCTATACTTTGGGGTCTTTCATCTGGAATCCAAGTAGAATTTTTAAAACAATTTCCAGGATCTTTAGTTTGGGTTTCTCTTTTTGTAAGTTTAGGAGGATTAATAATCAGCTGGTTTGTTGGAATTAAACTCCCAGGTCTTGAATATAACAATCAAAGAGTAGAAGCTTCATTTCGAAAAGAGTTAGTATACGGTGAAGATGACAGATTAAAATATGCAAAGCCCGACACTGTATTTGAGTTATTTTCTGGAATTAAATTTAACTATCACAGACTTTTCTATAACTACGGTTATTTTGATATATGGGTTAACTTATACGATCAATTTATGGTTATTGTTCCATATTTAGTAATGGCTCCAAGTTTATTTTCAGGTGTAATTACGCTTGGGGTTATAGTTCAGGTGTCTAATGCATTTCAAAGAGTCCATAACAGTTTTTCTTTGTTTATTCATCAATGGACAACGATTACTGAATTAAGATCTATTTATAAAAGATTAGGTGAGTTTGAAGTTGCAATTGGCTATAAGAAAAATTAACCAGTATCTATTATATTCAATATTTTATCTTTTTTAAAAAACTTTAAAAGCGTACTAAATTTCTCTATTGGTAAATTATTTTCAGTGTATAAATCAGTTTCTTGTTTAGCCAATTCAAAAAGATGAGAATGATACAGTGGATCTGCTACAATAAAATCTTTTTCACCACTTTGTTTGTAACCAATAATATCTCCAAATCCTCTTAATTTTAAGTCTTGTTCTGATATATAAAATCCATCATTTGATTCTTTAAGAATTTTAAGTCTTTTTTTTCCATTCTCACTTATTGATTTTGAATATATTAGAATACATTCACCATCTTGAATTCCTCTTCCAACTCTTCCTCTTAATTGATGCAATTGAGCAAGTCCAAACCTTTCAGCATTTTCAATTATTATTGTATTTGCGTTTTGATTATCAACACCAACCTCAACTACAGTTGTTGATATTAAAATTGAAAATTTTTTATCTATAAAATCTTTCATTACTTCAATCTTTTCATCATTTTTTAAATTACCATGCATTACAGCAACGTTTTCAGGAAAATATTTCTTTAGATACTCTAATCTTTCAAGAACTGGGGTTAATTTTACTTTTTTACTCTCTTCAATTAATGGACAAATCCAATAAACTTGTTGTTTTGTCTCAATTTTATTTTTTATTAAACTAATTAAATCAGGTATTTTCTTTTCAGGAATTATATTTGTTATAATTTTAGTTTTTTTAAATGGTTTTTCTCTAAGAGTAGAAATATCCATGTCGCCATAAGTTGATAAAATTAAAGTTCTAGGTATTGGAGTTGCACTCATTAGCAACACGTCACAGTTCATGCCTCCTTTTTCCGACAAATTTATTCTTTGCTTAACACCAAATTTATGCTGTTCGTCTATAATAATTAATCCCAAATTTTTAAATGAAACACTTTCTTGAAACAGAGAATGAGTTCCTATCAAAAAATTAATTTTTCCATCAACAAGATCTTTTTTAATTTCAATTTGTTTTTTTTTATTCACTCCACTACTTAAAATTTCAACCTTGATATCGAGACCTTGTGTGATTGATTTAATCAAATTTAAATGCTGAGTTGCCAATATTTCAGTGGGACACATTAAGGCTACTTGAAAACCAGAGGCTACAACATTTAATCCAGAGATAATTGAAATTATAGTCTTACCAGAACCAACGTCACCCTGGAGCAGTCTTAACATTTTTTTATCTTTTTTAAGACCGTTTTCAATCTCTTTTATAATATTTTCTTGATCTTTAGTTAAAGCAAAAGATAAATTTTTAATTATTTTTAATTTAAAATCTGAGGAAAAAAATTTGGGATTTTTGTAAATAGTTGAATTCTTTTTTTTAATTTGAGAAAAAATTAGTAAATTAGAAAATATTTCATCAAAAGATATTCTTTCATAAGCTAAAGAGTTTTTGTCTAAATCTTCTATTTTTTTTGGATTATGAAGTTGAATTAATGAATCTTTAAAACTTGACCATTTATTATTTTTTATAATGATATCTCTATGCCATTCCGGAACATCAGGAATATTTTTAGTTATGTTCTCGTAAATTTTATTTATAGTTTTGTTAGAAATGCCT
>JABHUX010000007.1 GCA_018658635.1 Alphaproteobacteria bacterium | reverse complement strand
CCAGCTCCTTTTAAAAAAGGTGCGTCAGGATCTAAAGGCCATCTTGGTTTTGCAAGAACCTCAAGATTATCTTCAATTCCATTTTTAAATCTTTCAATTCCAGCCCAAGCAATCATAGCTCCATTATCACTACAAAGTTCAATGGGTGGAAAGAAATTTTTAAAACCCATTTCTTTGCTTAATTTATCTAAATTATTTCTAATGCTTTTATTTGAAGCAACGCCACCAGATATTACAAAAACTTTTTTATGCTTTTTATATTTAGAAATAAATTCAGTCATGGCTGATTTACATTTGATATATAAAATTTCATTAATTGTTTTTTGAAAAGAGGCTGCAAGATTTTCTTTATCTTTTTTTGTTTTTATCTTTGATGATAATTTCAAGATTGCTGTTTTTAAACCAGCAAAAGATAAATTACATCCTGGATGATTTAATATTGGTTTAGGCAGAACATAAGTTTTATCATTTCCATTTTCAGCAAGCTTTTCAATTTTTGGTCCACCTGGAAATTCAAGACCAATCATTTTTGCTGTTTTGTCAAAAGTTTCCCCAAGGGCATCATCAATGGTTGTGCCAATTCTTTTATATTTTCCAATTTCTTCAACAATCAAAAATTGTGTGTGACCCCCAGAGACCAGTAGCAGAAGATAAGGAAAATCTATTTTATTAAAAATTCTTGGAGTAAGTGCGTGCCCTTCCAAATGATTAATTGCAAGGAATGGTTTTTTTAAAATTCCTGCAATACTTTTTCCAGCACTTAAACCAACCATTAAACAAACTAACAAACCAGGACCGGCTGTTGCTGCAACACCATCTAATTCTTCAAATTTACATTTACTATCGTCCATTGCTTTTTTAATAATAATATCAATTTTTTCAGCGTGAGATCTTGCAGCGTTTTCTGGAACCACTCCTCCAAATTTTAAATGCTCATCAACTTGGCTAGAGACTACGTTTGATAATATTTTAATATTTCCTTTCGCATCTTCTCTTACAACTGATGCAGCAGTTTCATCGCAACTAGTCTCGATTCCAAGGAATGTTAAATCTTTTTTCATAGATGTATTGAGTGTGCTTACCTGTCGCTATAAAAAGTAGCGATAATATATAACAAAATGTTATTAAATCAGCAAAATGTTAAGAAATAGAAAAATTATTATTGGCACTAGAGGCAGTAGACTGTCGCTTGCGCAAACAGAACACTTGAGAGATGAGCTGTTACTTGCGTATCCGGGAGTGATAGCTGATCAACTTATTATTAAGATTATCAAAACATCAGGAGATAAATTTAAAACTGAAAATTTAGGAATGATGGGAGGCAAAGGACTTTTTGTAAAAGAACTCGAAGAGTGTTTGCTTGAAAAATCAATTGATGTTGCGGTTCATTCTCTTAAAGATGTACCAACTTTTTCATCAAATAAATTATCACTTGCTTGTTTTTTAAAAAGAACAGATGAACGAGATGCATTTTTATCTCCCGTTGCAAGCTCATTTGCCAATTTAAAACCAGGCTCTACCGTTGGAACTTCCTCAGTTAGAAGATTTTCTCAATTAAAAAGATTAAGAGATGATTTAAAAATGGTTCCAATAAGAGGAAATATCGACACCAGAATTAATAAAATGAAAGAAGGAATCTATGACTCCATAGTGCTTGCAGCATCTGGATTAAAAAGATTAGGATTTCATTCTGAAGTTAAAGAATATTTTGAGAAGGATGTTATCATCCCATCCGCAGGACAAGGAATTATAACGGTTCAGTGTAGAGAGGAAGATTCTGCTGTTAAAGAAATCTTAAAAACAATAAATGATAAAGAAACACAAATTTTAGCAGAAGCAGAGCGTTCATTATTAGAAGTATTAAATGGTGCTTGTGATACTCCAGTTGGAGCCAATGCTGTCATTAACAATGAGGGAGAATTGTTCTTACAAGCAGAATTGTTATCTTTAGACGGAAAGCAATGTTTTAGAGCACACAAAACTGGAATTTTAGAAAAAGCAAAAAGTATAGGAATGGATGTGGCTGAAGAAATCTTATCTAAGGCTGGAGAAAACTTTATTATTTCGGAGACAAAACTTGCACATACTATTTACAAAAAGTCAGAATAGTTCTGAAGTTTTAGTTAATAAATTTACTTCAAAAGGTCATAACGTCACTAATTTCTCAATACTTAATGTTAAACTAATTATAACTCCTGATATAAATTTTAAAGATTTTACTTCAATAATTTTTACAAGTTCCAACGCGATTAATCATTTAGCAAAAGTAGAAAATATTACTCATCTTAAATGCTTTTGTGTTGGTGAGCAGACGGCTACGGCTGCAAAAAAAAAAGGTTTTTTAAATATCCATGTTGCAAGCGGAAATTACCTTGAATTAAAAGATCTTATTTTTAAAACTTTGGACAAAAGTAGAGAAAAATTTATTTATGTTAGAGGGGAATTTGTTTCTAATGATTTAGAAAATGATTTTAAGGAAGGCGGTTTTCTAATTAAAAGCGTAATTAATTATACAACTGAACCCAATCTAAATACTGATTTAAAATTAATTGAAGATTTAAAAAGCAAGTTAATTGATGTCATCTTTGTTTATTCAAAGAGAGCAGCCGATCAATTATTAAAGATAATTTTAAACCATAAAATTGAAAACAATCTTGATAACTGTACTTTGAATTGTATTAGCATTAATGTTGCAAATACTTTAAAAAGACTAAGGTGGAAAAAAATAAAGATTTTCTCACCTGGCGATGAAGAATTATCATTATTATAAAGAGGTTTTCTGGTGATTATAGATGGAAAAAAGTTTGCACAAGAATTAAGAAATGAAATCAAAAAAGAAATTGAAAGTATAAAAAAAACTAGGAATACCACTCCGGGTTTAACCGTAGTTTTAGTTGGAAATCATACTCCAAGTGAAATTTATGTAAGAAACAAAGAACTTTCTGCGAAAGAAGTTGGAATTACTTCTGAAGTAATAAGATTTGAAAGTTCTATTACTCAAGAAAAACTCATTGAAGTTATTCATGGACTAAATAAAGATAAAAAAGTTCATGGTATACTAGTCCAGTTACCTTTGCCTCCACACATAAATGGAAGTAAAATTATTGAGGAAATCGATCCAAAAAAAGATGTGGATGGTTTTCATCCTGTAAACGTTGGTAATTTGTCTTCCGGAAAAGATTCTTTAGTTCCCTGCACTCCTCTTGGATCTTACCTTCTTATAAAAAATGTTCAAAAAAATTTAACAGGATTAGAAGCTCTAATTATTGGAAGATCAAATTTGAATGGAAAACCTATGGCGCAATTATTACTTAAAGAGGATTGCACCGTCACCATTGGTCATTCTAAAACTAAAAATTTAAAAGAATTATGTCAGAAAGCAGATATCGTTGTTGCAGCTGTTGGACGTGCAAATTTAGTAAAAGGTGATTGGGTAAAAGAAGGAGCAATAGTTATTGATGTTGGAATTAATCGAGAAGAAGATAAAACAGAAAAAAAAGGTTATAAAATAGTTGGTGACGTTGAGTTTGATTCAGTTGTAAAAAAAGCAAGAGCTATAACTCCAGTTCCAGGTGGGGTAGGACCGATGACGATTGCTTGTCTTTTAAACAATACTTTAAAAGCTTTTAAAAATATAAATTAGTTACTTTCTAAGTAGACGGGCATTCTTTTTAATAAAGTTCTCAACTCTTCTTTTATTAAATGTTTTATTTTCCTCGAAGGAAACATTTTTCATTGAATAAATACTTTTATTTGAAATCCTTGAAAGAATACTTACGTTTCCTTTATAAATTTTTAACTTTACCGTCCCTTGAACTCGAGACCTTTTTTGATCAATAATTTTTTGTAATTTTAATCTTTCTTTTGAAAACCAAAATCCATTGTAAATTAATTCTGCAAATCTAGACATAACCGCATCTTTTTTATGTGCAGTTTCTTTATCT
>JABHUX010000050.1 GCA_018658635.1 Alphaproteobacteria bacterium | reverse complement strand
TCTCTAACATAATAAAATCCCTCGCTTGATCTCTCACCAGTTAGAAATGGTTTGTCATTTTCATCACAATCGCTTGTAATAAGTTTTGCAGCATTAGCATCTGTTCTTGCAAGGATTACAAGTGGAACATTCATTACTCTTGATGCAAGTCTTGCAGCTTTTAAATTCCTAATTGCATTTTGAGTTGGAATTAAAACTTTTCCACCCATGTGCCCACATTTTTTTTCAGCAGCCAATTGATCTTCAAAATGAACTCCGGCTGCGCCTGCTTTAATAAATCTTTTAGTTAATTCATAAACATTTAACGGACCACCAAATCCAGCTTCACCATCTGCTATGATTGGCATATGATAGTCTACACTATTTTTAGGATCCATTTTTCCCTCTAACACCTCCATGTATTGAATTTGATCTGCACGCATTAAAGCGTTGATCATACTTTCAACTAATTTTGGAGCGCTGTCATAAGGATATAAACTTTGATCAGGGTACATTTCACCCGCTGAATTCGCATCGGCCGCAACTTGCCAGCCGGAAAGATAAATTGCTTTTAAACCTGCTTTTGCGTGCTGAACTGCATGGTTGCCTGATAACCCACCTAAAGTATTAATATATTTTTCTGTATTTAATAATTTCCAAAGTTTTTTAGATAAATTTTTTGAAACAGTGTACTCAACATTAAAAGTACCTCTAAGCTTTTCTACGTCCTCTTCAGAATAATTTGAAATTACATTCTCTAATCTTTTTTTAACTAAAGTGTCAGTTGTATCAGACATTATTAGGCTCGCCTTTATTATTCTGTTTAACTAAAGATAATTTTGCCTCTAAATAATTAATAAAGGACTGCCCTGATTTATAAACTGAAGAAAAGGTATCGCTCGAAATCTGGTTGTCTGCTGTAGTTACGATTTGCGAATTTTCTGCATAACTATTTGTTTCATTGTGACAATCATCGTCAAATGAAACGCAATTACTCTCTATTTTGTGTTTTTCTCGACGTGTCATGATTTTTTTCCTTTGTTAATAAATTTACAATATTTACATTCGTTAAAAATTGGAAGATTATTATCGAAAATGCTTGTAAATTTGTCATAAAAATTTTAATAATAGATTTACAATTTGAAAATTTTGTAAATTTTTATGAGTAAACAACTAGGATTTAAGATCAAAACAGCAAGAAGAAAGCTAAATATTAGCCAAGGAGATCTATCAAAAAAACTTGATATTTCAGCAAGTTATTTAAATTTAATTGAGTCCGGAAAAAGAAAAGTGAGCGCTGATTTACTTATAAAAGCCTCTGAACTCTTAAATCTTGATCTTAAAAAATTATCATCGGATGATAATTTAAATTTAATTCACGATTTACAAGAACTTTTGAGTGATAATTTATTTGAAGATTTAGATATTACCACTCTTGAAGTTAAGGATTTAATCGAAACTAATCCATTAATTTCAAAAGCTATTATACGCTTAGGAGATGTTTATAGAAAGAAAAATTCTGAAATGTATGACAAGCTAGAGGTGATATCTGGAGACAATATTGCAAATTCTAAAGCAACATTTCCAGGTGAAGTGGTTTCAGATTTTTTACAAGAAAATCAAAATTATTTTCCAAAATTAGAAGAATATGCAAATAAAATTTTTAACCAAGTAAATAGAAATCTTAGAACACGCCATGTACTGCTTGTTGAATATTTAAAAAAATATCACAAGATCGAAGTGGTAGATGTCGTACCAAAATATGATGAATTTTATTTAAAAAAATTTAAGCCTGAAAAAAAAATTTTGTATTTATCAGATTATTTAACTCTCGATACAAAAAAGATTTATTGTGCAGCACAAATTGTACAAGTAGAGGCTTTAGAATTAATCGAGGAATATCTTAAAGACTATAATTTTCCCTCTGAGACTGCAAAAAAACTTACAACCATTTCTTTAATAAATTATACTGCTGCTGCAATCTTGATGCCTTATAAGTTATTTTATGATGAATGCAGAAAACATCGTTATGATTTAGAATTATTACAGCATACGTTCTCCGTATCGTTTGAACAAGTTGCTCATCGAGTGACCTGTTTGCAGGACCCAAAAATGAAAGGAATACCATTCCATATGCTACGGACTGATATTGCAGGAAATATTTCAAAAAGATTATCTTTGTCTGGAATACAAATACCAAGATACGGCGGTGCATGTCCAAGATGGAACATTCATTCTGCTTTCATGTTACCTGGAAAAATTCATAGCGCACTTTCAAAAATGCCAGATGGAGAAAAGTATGTATGTATTGCAAGAACTATTGAAAAAGGGATTGGTCGTCATGGGGTTTATAGAAGTATTTTAAGTATTGGTTTAGGTTGTCAGGCACAATATGCAAAAGATTTCATTTATGCAGACACTCTCAACTTAAAAGATGAAGCCTCAGCAACTGCTATTGGTGTAAATTGTAGAACTTGTCCTAGAATGGATTGCCAACAAAGAGCGTTTCCACCAATTAACAAAAACTTAGATATTAATTTTAATAATAGAGGTCCTTCGGCTTACGTTAGTAGCTAAAACTCGAGTATTTTTGAAAGAATTTTAGAAGTTCTTGCAAAGTTTGTTTGGGGGCTTCCTCAGCAATAAAATGCCTACAATTAAATCCTTTTCCATCAACTTTTTTAGTCGTATATTTTTGCCATACTTTTAAAGGTTTAAATTTTTTTCCAACTCTTCCATTCTTACCCCAAAGTACTAGAAGCGGTATATTCAGTTTTTTATTTAAATCTTTTTTATCATGGATGAGATCAATTGTTGCTCCAGCTCTATAATCTTCGCAACTTGAATGTATTCTTTTATAATCTTTAAAGTATTTAAAATAATATTTTTTAATTCCTTTGAAATTAAATCCACCAGACCATTTAGTTAGGCAATAATTTACCCAGGTTTTTGTATCTTTGGATATAAAATTTTCAGGAATAAATTTTGGTTGAATTAAAAAAAACCAGTGAAAATAATTTGTTGCGAAGTCTTGATCGGTTGCATTATACATATCTAGGGTTGGACAAATATCCATTACACTCAATGCTACGACTTTATCACGATAATCTCTTGCAAGCCTATGAGCTACACGTCCACCTCGATCATGCCCAGCAAGTAAAAATTTTTGATAGCCAATATTTTCCATTAATTGGACCATATCTTTTGCCATTTCCTTTTTTGAATAATTAAGATGCTGACGATCTCCTTTAAGGACAAAACTTTGGCCATAGCCTCTAAGATCTGGAAGAATAACTGTAAAATCTTTTGCAAGATCGTCCGCAATTTTATGCCACATATAATGATTTTGTGGGTAACCATGTAACAATAATAATGGAGCACCCGAACCACCTATTCGGTAAAAAATTTTTCCTTTTGCGACTTTTTGAAATTTTTTTTCAAAACTCTTGAACAAAGAATTATTTCCACTCAGGTTTGGTTTTTTCAAAGAAACTTTTGATACCAATGTATTTATTTTCACCATCAAGAAGTTTATAAAAAGTTTGTCTTTCATCTTTAAGTGAGGCATCTTTATTAATTAGGCGTTTAATCTCAACTAGACTTGAAAGGGGTTTTTCTGAAATTGATTTTAATATTTTCATTGCCCCTTCTTTAAATTCCTCAGCCTTTAAAACAACGCTAACAACGCCAATATTATGCGCGTGTTGTGCTGAAATAATCTC
>JABHUX010000049.1 GCA_018658635.1 Alphaproteobacteria bacterium | reverse complement strand
GATAAATCGATCGACATTATTGATGAATTAGGTTCTTCAGAAGTTTTAAAATCTGAAAATCAGAGAAAAAAAATATTAGATGTTGAAGATATCGAGAGAATAGTTTCACAAATTACTAAAATTCCAGAAAAAAATATTTCCGTTAATGACAGAATGTATTTAAAAGATTTAGATAAAAATTTAAAAAGAGTTATTTTCGGACAGGAGCTTGCAATTGATAGTCTTGTGTCTTCAATAAAATTATCAAGATCTGGCTTGAGAGATAGTAATCGTACTATTGGGAATTATATGTTTTCAGGCCAGACAGGAGTTGGAAAAACTGAACTTGCAAAACAACTTGCAAAAGTTCTTGGTATTGAGCTTATTCGATTTGATATGTCTGAGTATATGGAAAGACATTCAGTATCTAAATTGATTGGTGCCCCTCCAGGATATGTTGGTTTTGATCAAGGGGGATTACTTTCCGAAAAAGTTGATAAGAATCCTTATGCAGTTCTTCTAATTGATGAAATAGAGAAGGCTCATTCAGATGTTTATAATATTTTGTTACAAATTATGGATTATGGAAAATTAACTGATCAAAATGGTAAAAAAATAGATTTCAGAAATATTATTTTAATTATGACGACAAACGCTGGAGCAGAAGATTTACAAAAATCTCAGATAGGATTCAATAAAAGCACTAATAAAGATGGTGATTTAGAATCTATTAACAAAATATTTTCACCTGAATTTAGGAATAGATTAGATTCTATTGTTCAATTTAATATTTTAAACAAAGACACTGTTAAAAAAATTGTTGAAAAATTTGTAATTGAACTTGAAACGCAGTTAGGTGAAAGAGATGTGATTATTAATTTAACCGATAAAGCTAGTAACTTAATTTCTAAATTAGGTTTTGATGAAAAAATGGGTGCTAGACCATTAAATAGAGTTATTGATGAAAAGATTAAAAAACCTTTAGCAGACGAACTTATTCATGGAAAATTAGTTAATGGGGGTCATGTTTTAGTAGATGTCAAAAATGATATTCTTGTTTTTGAAATTAATAAAATTGAAAAAACATCAAAAAAACCAGTTAGCAAAACGGTACAATAAATATGTTTGGCTTATTTTCAAGTAAGGCAAAAAAAATAGAAGATAAACTATCAAATCTTGCAATTGAAATAGCAAGTATTCAAAAAAATATTATTATTTATCCAAATGAAAGTAATTATAAAAACTTACATATGATCAAGAGTAAAGAATTAAATTCTCTTTATAATGAATTGGAAGCAGCCAAAGGAAAGGATTACCTTAATGAATTTATTCGTAAATTATCTAATGAATATAAGAAATCTGAATATGTTTTATCTAAAGCGGAACAGAAAATTTTAGATAAAATCTTAATTGAGTATAAAGTTAAAGTTAAAATAAAAGCCTAGTTAATCTCAAAAATACTTTCAATTTCAACGCAGGCATTTAAAGGTAGAGAATTACATCCAATTGCAATTCTAGAATGTAAATTTAGCGAAAATATTTTTGCAATTAAGTCTGATGCTCCATTAATAACTTTTGCGTGATCTGAAAAATTATCTAAACAGTTTACGTAGCCACTTATTCTAATACAGCTCTTCACTCTATTAAGATCACCATTACATGCATTTTTTAGGTGTCCAAGAGCATTTAAAATTGAAATTTCTGCAGCTTTTTGAGCCTGCTCTAAAGAAACTTCTTTCATAACTTTTCCAGTTATTATTTTTCCATCAGTGGTAATAGGAAGTTGTCCTGATATAAAAATAAGTTTTTCATATCTACTGAAAGCAGCATAATTACCAACAGGTTTTGGAGGATTGGGAATATTTATACTTAATTTTTTTATAATTTCTTCAATTTTATTCATCTTTAACTTTAGCTTTTTTGCTTTTTTTTCTAGTTTTTTTACCACTCTTAGTTTCATCATAGGAAATTCTTGCTGCTATTAATACGAGTGCTTCTTCCATAGATATATTTTCAGGATCTTTGTCATCAGGGATTGTAGCATTGATTGTCTTATATTTAATATAAGGACCATATTGACCTTTCATAATTTTTACAGGTTTTTTATCTTCAGGATGCTCACCTAGATTTTTTATTTCATTTGAAGTTCGTCTACCTGGTTTTGCTTCAGCAATTAAAGTAATTGCTCTGTTTAATCCTAATGAAAATATATCTTCGGGATTTTCTAAAGAAGCTGATTTATTTTCACATTTTACATAAGGTCCAAATCTTCCTACATTTAAAGTAATGTCTTGAGAGTTTTCTGGGTATTGACCAAGTGCTTTGGGTAGAGATGCTAAAAATTTACACTTATCTAAGTCTAATGAATCTAAAGAGATACCTTTAGGTATAGACACGTTTCTAAGATTCTTTTCATCATTACCAATTTGTAAATAAGGACCGAATCTTCCTTTTTTTAAAACAATCTTTTCATTATTATCAGTTTCTCCAAATACTTTTGGTTCAGCAAGGAAATCTTGTTCGGCAGCTTTTGCTCTTGATAAAGGTCTTGTAAATTTACACTCAGGGTAATTTGAACAACCAATAAATGCCCCAAATCTTCCATTTTTTAAACTAAGTTCTCCATTGCTACAGTTTTTACATTTTTTAGAAATTTTTCCAGCTTCATCTTTATCAAAAATAATATCACCTAAACTTTCATTTAATAAATCTAGCACAGCTCTTGTTCTTAATTCTTTTACTTCATTAATATTTTTATAAAATTCTTTCCAAAAATTTGCTATATCCTTTAGATATTCAATTTTTCCTGTGGTTATTTCATCTAAACTATCCTCAAGCGTTGCTGTAAAATTATAATCTACATATTTAGTAAACAATTTATCCAAGAAAGCCGTAATAAGTTTGCCTCTGTCAGTTGGTATAAAGCGTTTTGTTATAAGTTCTACATAGTTTCTC
>JABHUX010000048.1 GCA_018658635.1 Alphaproteobacteria bacterium | reverse complement strand
TCCTTGTAAGTACCCTTTCCTAAGTCTTCCAAAAATACTTTTTCAATATTTTCAGTTTTTTCTTTTGTATAATCAAATCCAGAACCATCAGGCGCTTGAATAACTACATAAAAAACACCCCGGTCTTCAGGTGGAATTAATTCTTTTGGCGTTATTTTAAATAAAACAACAACAGCAACTAAAACACTTATTAAAAATATAATAATTTCTTTTTTTTTATAAAGCAGCAACAATAGTGTTTCAAAATAAAAATTTGAAAATTTTTCTAAATAACTATCAAATTTTTTTAAAAATGCTGGTTTAGAATGAGTTACTACAAGATATTTTGAAGCAAGCATTGGTGACAATGTAAGAGCAACAAAGGCGGAAATTATTATTGAAAAAGTAAGAGTAAGAGCTAGTTCTGTAAATAATTTTCCAACTATCCCTTTAACAAAAATAAGAGGAACGAATACAGCAACCAATACAACTGTTGTTGCAATGATTGCAAAAGAAACTTGACTGGCTCCTTTATAGGATGCAATAAGTGGTGTTTCACCAGCCTCAACTCTTCTATAAATATTTTCAAGCATCACAATTGCATCATCGACTACAAGACCAATTGCAATAACGAGGGCCATTAAAGTAAATAAATTTAAACTAAAATTTGCAGCATAAATTAATAGGAAAGTTGAAATTAACGAAACAGGTATAGCAAGGGTTGGAATTATTACTGAACTAAGATTTCCTAAGAATAAATAAATAACGCCGACAACTAGTGCGACTGATATAAATAAAGTTACATAAACCTCATTAACTGCAACACGAATATAATTAGACCTATCAAAAGCTACATCTAATTGAGCTCCCTCAGGTAGATTTTTTTTAACTTCAATTAATTTTTTTTTAACTCCATCAGCAACTGAGATAGTGTTAGCATTTGATTGTTGATAAATACCAATACCAACAACAGGATTACCGTTTCCTTTAAACATTGTTCGCGTATTTAAAGGTCCAAACTCAACTTTAGCTACGTCTTTAAGTCTAACTAAAGATCCATCTCTTGCTTTTTTTAAAGGTAGATTTCTAAAATCTTCAACATTTTTATAACTTTTGTCGACTTTTAAAGTGAGATCCATTCTTTTAGACTCTAATCTTCCAGAAGGAAATTCAACGTTCTCTTTTAATAAAGCACTCTCAATGTCTGCTACAGTTAAATCTCTAGCAGCTAAAGCGGATGGGTTAATCCAGATTCTTAAAGATATTTCTTTTTCACCAGCTAAAATAATTTGACCGACGCCATCAACGCTTGCAAAATAATCTTTTAAATATCTACTGGCATAATCACTAAGGTCAAGATCGCTTAAATTTGCACTTCTCAATCTTAGCCATATCGTAATAGTGCTGCCTTCTGATGTTTTAAAAATGTCAGGACGGCCTGCATTATCAGGAAGAAAATCAACGATTCTTGATACTCGGTCTCTAATATCGTTCGTTGCTTCATCAACACTAACGCCAGGCTCAAATTCCATTCGAACCACAGACCTTCCATCTTCACTTTTAGAGTCAATGGTTGCAAGTCCAGGAGTTCCACCAACTATATCTTCAATTTTTTGAGTAATTTGAGAGTCTACAATTTCTGCAGAAGCCCCTTTATAAATAGTTCTAACAGTAACAATACTTGGATCAATATCAGGAAGTTCTCTAACAGATATTTTATTAAATATAACTAAACCAAATATAACTAAGACAATCGACATCACAGTCGCAAAAACTGGACGTTTAATACTTATGTCGGTTAAGAACATTTATTATTTATTTATTAATTTTATTAGAGCTTTATCTCTAATTTTTGAAACGCCTTCTGTTACAATTTTATCACCAGGATTTAATCCAGATATTATTTCAACTTTTCCATAATTTCTAATTCCTGTCTTTACCTCTGTAAGTGCAACAGATTTATTTTCGATTACTTTGTAAACAATAGTTCTATTACCCTGAAGTATTAAAGATTCTTCAGGAACTCCCAAAGATGTTTTTTCATTATAAATAATTTCAATATTGACTAACATACCAGGAATTATTTTATAATTAGAATTCTTAATTTTAACTTGAACTAAAATAGATCTGGTGATTGGATCAATTCGTGCGCTTACAGTATCTAATGTTCCAGAAAAAATTTCACTAAATGTTTCTGAGCTTGCTTTAATTTTTAAATCTTTTTTAAGAATATTTAAATAACTTTCAGGAACTTTAATATCGAGCTTAATCGTTTCAATATCGTCCAAGGTTGCAATTATAGAATCTTCACCTCCTAAAATTCCAGGGGTAATTTCTCTAACTCCTAGTCTACCACTAAAAGGAGCTGTAATTTTTTCAGTCTTCAACTGAGCAATTAGTTGATTTTTTTGGACCATTAAATTTTTATCAAACTCTAAAGAGCTAATTAATTCTGTTTTTTTAATGCGAATAGAAAATGATTGATTAGCTAATGCAGTTCCAAATGTTTCAATTTTTTCGTAAAATTCTAATTTTTGAACTTCTTGCGCAATAACTTCAGTTGGTTTGACTTCATTAATTTTTTTTTGAATAATATTGTTTAAAATCATTCGACCAGCGATGATTGCAACAACTAAAACAACAATGATACTGACAGCTATTATTATTTTTTTTGAAGTATTCATGAAGCAGCATGTAATAACATGCTTTAATTAAAAAAAAAATTTCTTTGTTATTCAAATATACTTGATTCTAGCAGTTTATTTATTGACTCGCCCATTCGGTCCATGACCCGTCGTAAACCGAGAATTTCTTCCCATCTATAACTTCAAAGGCCTTTGCAACAATACATGCGGTAACACCTGATCCACAAGAAAATACAACGGTAGAATTTTTATTAATATTTATTTGTTCAAATTTTTTTTTAAGTTCTTCTTTAGATATGAAACATTTAGTGACAGGATCAATGCATTCTGCCCAAGGCATATTGGAGCTTTTAGGAATCGATCCACTTTTTATATCTGGCCTTGGTTCATTTTCGGTGCCACTAAACCTGCCTTTGCTTCTAGCATCTACTAATTCAAACTTTTTATTATTAATATTTTTTTTAACATCATCAATGAGCACGAGCATTTCATGTTTTGTGATACACTTAAAATTACTTTTTAAAAATTTTTTCTCAGGTCGATTTTCTATTTTTTTATTTTCATTTTTCCATTTAACTAAGCCACCATCTAGTATGGATATTTTTTTATGACCAAAATAATTAAACATCCACCAAACTCTAGGAGAACTAAAAATGCCAAGACTATCGTAAACTATAATATGATCTGAGTTCTTAATTCCAAGTTCAGAGGTAAGTTTTTCAAATAAATTTGCAGAGGGAATCGTATGAGGAAATTTTGCCAAAGGGTCTGAAAATTTATCTATATCGAAAAAAATTGCTTCTGGGATATGTTCTTTTAAGAATTCATCTTTACCAATTCTTTTGGTGTTTGGCATATGCCAAGAACAATCTAGTATTTTAATATCTTCTTTATAAATATTTTTTTCTAACCATTCTGTTGTAACTAACGACATTAATATTTTCCAAGTTTTTTTAGATACTTCTGATGATATTCTTCTGCCAAATAGAATTCATTAAATTTAGTAATTTCTGTGACAATGTTGTTGTCAAACATACTTTCATTCATTTTTTTTTTAGATTCTTCAGCTTCAAGTTTTTGTTTATTATCTAAATAAAATATCGCTGAACGATATTGTTTGCCAATATCAGGCCCTTGTCTATTTAAAGTAGTTGGATTATGACAAGACCAAAAAACATTCAATAATTCTTTGTAAGTTATAATATTTTCGTCAAAATTGACTCTTACTGCTTCAGCATGACCGGTTTCTTCATAGCAAACTTGTTCATAAGTTGGGTTTTTAGTTTCTCCTCCAGTGTAACCCACCTCAACTTTTGTTACACCTTTCGTAAGATCAAACTTTTTTTCAATACCCCAAAAACATCCAGCTGCGAAAATAGCAATACTCATAAAATTTTATATTAAAGTTAAATTTTATATTAAAGTTATTTTTATATGTTATGAAAAGATTTAGGTAAAATATATTGATGCCATCATCTAGTAGAACAGGTTCTTTTTATATGCTGTTAAGCGTTATCTGTTTTTCTATGATGGATATTTTAGTTAAATTAACAACAAGCCACTATCCAATTGGTGAGATTGCCTTTTTTAGAGGCTTATTTGGATTAATTCCTATTTTTTTCTTAATCCCTAAAAATAAAATATTTACTTTCTATAAAACTAAAAAACCCACATTGCATTTTATAAGAGCCTTTGCTGGAACGTTTGCAATGATCTCAACGTTTATTGGCGTAAAATATATGAAATTATCAGATGTGGTTTCTATTGCTCAAGCAACACCAGTATTTGTAACAATTTTTTCTATAATTTTTTTAAAAGAAGTTGTTGGTTACAGAAGATGGCTTTCCGTTATTGCAGGCTTGATTGGTGTTTTGTTTATTACCAAGCCAGGATCGAGTCTTTTTAATATATATTGCATTTTCCCAATTTTTTTCTGCATTGGATTTAGCATTGTTGCAGTTTCAATTAAAAGATTATCAAAAACTGAACCAGATTATTTAATAGCTTTTTATTTTACAGCTTTGTTAGTAATCGTTAGTTCTATAGCATTCTTTTTTGAAGAATGGACAATGCCAAGTATTTTAGACTTTTTTTATTTATGTATGATAGGAATTTGCGGATCTATTGCGAATT
Source organism: Alphaproteobacteria bacterium (assembly GCA_018658635.1). GTDB lineage: Bacteria > Pseudomonadota > Alphaproteobacteria > Pelagibacterales > Pelagibacteraceae > Fontibacterium. Next base: position 4,574 of record JABHUX010000048.1, on the reverse strand, counting down.
TATTTATGACAACAGCATACAGAAGAGCTGATGCATCATTAATAACACCGCTCAAATACCTAAGTGTGTTGTCTGCAATTTTTTTCGGTTATTATATCTTTTCTGAGATTCCTTCGGTTTCAACAATTATTGGTGCAATAATAATTATTGTTAGTTCTTTTATAATATTTAAGCGCGAACAAGTTAAAAAAATAAGAAGCGTTAGTTTGTAATGAAAAAAATTAAACCACCACATTATTGGCATGAAGCAAAGAAATTTTTATCTAAAAAAGATAAGAAATTAGCAAAAATTATAAATCAGTATGATGGACATTTGGTTACAAGAAACGATCCATTTTATTCGTTGTGTAGATCAATTATAGGTCAGCAAATTTCAGTAAAAGCAGCAGACTCAATATGGTTAAAATTTGAAAAAGTTATTAAAAAAATTAAACCTATTAATTTAATAAAATTACCAAGAGCAAAACTCGTCTCAATTGGATTGTCACGTCAAAAAATTTTGTATTTAAGAACGATTGCAAAAGAGTTTTTTGACAAAAAATTAGATATAAAAAATTTAAAAAACATGTCAGATGAAGAGGCTATTAAACACTTGGTTAGGATTAAAGGTATTGGAATTTGGACTGCGCAAATGTTTCTTATTTTTAACCTTAATCGATCAAATATTTTTCCATTTTCAGATATTGGTTTAATCAAAGCAATTTCTATAAATTATAAAAAAGAATACCCTTTAAAAAAAGATCAGTTAGATTTTTTTAAAAATAAATGGCAACCATATACAACGGTTGCTACTTGGTATATGTGGAGAAGTATAGATCCTGTTCCAGTTGCGTATTAAATTCCTTCTACAATCATCAGGTCCCTAACAACAGTATTTTTAGCTATGGACCACGCTTCTTGATAATTATTAGATTTATAACAATTTAACGCGGTATCATAATCATTAAATTCCCAAATAACTGTTCGAATAAATTCTTCACCCTCAAGAGTAATATATTTTCCTCCCCTTACTAAAGGCTTCCCCCCAAAATTAGTAATAGCTTTCAAAGCTTTTTCCGCATAACTGCCTAATTTTTTTGTATCTTCTGCTTTTTTATATTTTGCAATCCAGTAACCTTTCATGAATTTCTCCTATTTTAGTTTGATTAAGTGAATATATATTTTTTTTGTTATATTAAAATAAAACAATGTCAGTTGAATTTGAAGACTCTAAGGAATAAATTAGGTCAATTCAAAAAATAAATTAGATATTAAATTGCAACACATCGATAACAAACAACAGTTAATAGAATATTTTTTAAAAGGTTCTAAAGCCAAGGATAATTGGAAAATTGGAACTGAGCATGAAAAGTTTTTATTTGATTTAAAAAATAAAAATCCCATTCCTTATGATGGTGATGTTAGTATTTTAAAAATTTTTTCTGAACTTATAAAAAATAATTGGACACCAATTAAAGAAGGAAAAAATATTTTAGTTTTAGTTAAGGATAAAAAAAATATTACTCTAGAGCCAGGTTTACAATTTGAATTATCAGGAGATGCTGTTCAAAATATTCATCAAACCTGCAATGAAATTAATTCTTATTTAAAAGAATTAAAAATTGTTTGCGCTAAATTAGGAATTGGTTTGTTAGGAAATGGATTTGCCCCCATTGTAAAGTTAATTGACGTTTTTAAATCTCCAAAAAAGAGATATGAAATTATGAGAAAGTATATGCCAAGTGTTGGTCGAAATGGGCTAGATATGATGCATCGAACTTGCGCCACACAGGTTAATTTAGATTATTTAAATGAGACTGATTACAAAAAAAAATCAAAATTAATAGCAGCCATCACCCCTGTAGCAGTATCTTTGTTTTCTAATTCTCCATTTAAAGAAAAAGAGTTGAATGGTTATTTATCTTATAGAACTCATATTTGGCAGAATACTGACAAAAATAGATCTGGAATTCCAGAATTTTTCTTACAAGATGAAAATAGTTTTGAACGTTATGTAGATTTTGCACTTAAAGTACCAATGTATTTTATAATTAAGGATGATGAATATATTGATTGCGCAGGTGAAAGTTTTAATGATTTTATCTCTGGAAAATTAAAAAACTATCCAAATAAAAGACCGACCATTCAAGATTGGGAGAATCATATATCAACTATTTTTACTGAATTAAGATTAAAAAAATATTTAGAAATTAGATCTGCAGATTCTTGCTCATCCGCAGGAATATGTTCAATACCAGCATTTTGGACAGGACTTCTTTATGATGAGGATTCATTAAATCAGGCTTTAGAGTATGTAAAAAATTGGAATTACCAAGATATTCATAATGCATATTTAGAAGTCCCAAAAAAAGGTTTTGATACTGAAATTAAAAATAAAAAAATATTTGATCATGCTAAAAAGTTAGTAGATTTGTCAGCGTTAGGATTGAAGAATAGAAATCAGACTAATAGCAAAGGGATGGATGAGAATATTTTTCTTAAAGATATTCATAATTTTATTAAAGATAAAAAATCACCAGCTCAGTCACTTATAGAAAAGTATAATACTAGATGGAAACAGGATATATTTAAGATCTTTGATGAAGAAGCATTTTAAAATAGCCATTCAAATGGACCCTCTTGAGTCCATTAATATCAAATCAGACAGCACATATATTTTAGCTCTGGAAGCGCAAAAAAGAGGACACAGACTATTCCATTACTTGCCAGAGAATTTGATTTATGAAAATGGACGAGTATCTGCCTTCGGCAATGTTTTTAAATTATTTCCAAACCAAAGAATTTTTTTTAAAAAATCTAAAACTCAAAAAATATTTCTTGATGATTATGACGTTATTTTAGTTAGACAAGATCCACCATTTAATATGAATTATATTACAGCAACTTACCTTCTTGAGATGGTTTCAAACAAAACTCTTATCTTGAATGACCCTAAATCAATCAGAGACAACCCTGAAAAATTATCAATGTTTAATTTTAAAAGTATTATCCCGCCAACTATTATTTCTAAAAATGTTGAACAGTGTTTTAATTTCCAAAAAAAATATAAAAAAACAATTATTAAGCCACTTTATGGTAATGGAGGTGAAGGAATTTCAAAGCTAGAAGGAAAAAATACTATTTTAAAAAGAAAGATTTTGAAATTAATCAACAGATATAAGCAGCCAATAGTAATACAAAAATATTTGAGCGAAATTAAAGAAGGCGACAGAAGAATTATTTTAATAGACGGAGAATATGCTGGCTCTGTTGCAAGAATACCAAAAAAAGGGAGTGTTACTGCTAATTTTCACACCGGTGGAACCGCGAAGAAAGTTGGTTTAGTAAGAAGAGATAAAAAGATATGTAATATTTTAAAACCTTTCTTAAAGAAGAATAAATTGTTTTTTACTGGAATTGATATTATTGGAAATTATTTAACAGAGATTAATGTAACCTCGCCAACCGGAATTCAAGAAATTAATAGATTAAATGGAGCAAGACTAGAAAAGTTTTTCTGGGATCGAGTTGAAAAAAAATTAAGATAGCATTTTACAAATCTTTAAAACAAAACCATATTCCATTGCTATCTCTTTAAGATAATCAAATCTTCCGCTAGCACCACTGTGCCCAGCCGTCATGTTCATATGAAGTAATAATAAATTATTATCTGTTTTATTTTCTCTTAATTTTGCAACCCATTTTGTCATTTCCCAATACGTAACTCTAGGATCAGAAATTCCTCCAGTAACCAACATATGAGGGTAGTTTTGTTTTTTTACATTATCGTAGGGTGAATAACTTTTTACATATAGAAAAGATTTTTTATCATTTTTAATATCTCCCCATTCTGGAATTTCTGTAACAGTTAAAGGGAGATCCTCATCAAGCATAGTGTTACAAATATCAACAAAAGGTACCTGTGCAATTATTCCAAGAAATAAATCTGGACGTTCGTTTGCAATATAGCCCATTAATAAACCACCCGCAGAACCTCCTTGAGCTATAATTCTTTTAGGAGAAGTATATTTATCTTCACATAATTTTTCAGCGCAACTTATAAAATCTAAAAAAGTATTTTTTTTGTTTAATAGTTTTCCGTTTTCATACCACTCATATCCTTTTTCTTTACCACCGCGGATATGGGCTATCGCATATACAATTCCTCTATCAACAAGACTTAATCTATTGGTCGAGAAATTACTTGGTATAGATATTCCATAAGATCCATAGCCATAAAGCAACAAGTGATTATTAGAATCTAATTTAACCCCTTTTTTATAAAGGATTGTAATTGGAATTTTTTCATTATCATGTGCGGTTGCAAATATTTTTTTGCAAATATAATCATCTTTATTATGACCAGAAGGAACTTCTTGAGTTTTTTTTAATTCTTGTTTTTTTGATTTACAATTATAGTCAAAAATACTTTTCGGTGTTGTAGGAGATGAATATGAGTATCTAAATGTATCTGTTTCATATTCATATCCATGATCTAATGAAAGATTATATGCTTCTTCATCAAAACTAATTTTATGTTGATTCTTATTATTAAGATTTAATATGATTATATTTTCAGAACCTTCAGTTCTTTC
>JABHUX010000047.1 GCA_018658635.1 Alphaproteobacteria bacterium | reverse complement strand
GACAGCCTTTAGACTGGAATTTAAAAATTTTAGACACAAACAAAAAAATACTAGAGAACTGGTACAGTTATTATTCTCCGAATGAGGATGAAATTAACGATGAACTTTATAATATTTTATTAGATGATTTAAATACACCAAAATTTATAACTAATATTCATAGCCTTTATAACAAAGCAAAAACTGGCGATCCTGTAGCCAAAAAATATCTAAATTCTGCTCTTAAATTTCTTGGTTTGTTTGATGAAAGCCAAGAACAATTTAATAGTTTAAAAAAAAAATCGAAATTAGATTTGAGCGAGATTGAAAAGCTTATACAACAACGAAATCTTGCTAGAAAAGATAAAGATTTTAAAGAGGCTGATAAAATTAGATTCAATCTTGAAAAGAATGGAATTTTAATTGAAGATCTTAATGATAAAACACATTGGAAACATAAATAATGAGCAAAGAAAAAATTTATATATTTGATACCACCTTAAGAGACGGAGCTCAAACACAGGGTGTCAATTTTTCTATGGATGAAAAAAATCGAATTGCGACTGCATTATCTAAATTAGGTGTTGATTATATTGAGGCAGGATGGCCAGGAGCTAATCCAACTGATACTAATTTTTTTAACAAACCTCCAAAATTGTCGAATTCAACCATAGTTGCTTTTGGGATGACAAAAAAATCTGGCAGAAGTGCAGAAAACGATCCAGGTCTTTCCGCTATTTTAAATTCTAATACTAAGTCCGTTTGTATTGTAGGAAAAACATGGGACTTTCACGTAGATGTAGCTTTAGGAATTTCAAAGGAAGAAAATTTAGAAAATATCGTTGATACTACAAAACATTTTGTAAAAAATAACAGAGAGTATATGTTTGATGCAGAACATTTTTTTGATGGTTATAAAAAAAATAAAGATTATGCATTAAAATGTATTCGTTCAGCTTATGATAACGGAGCAAGATGGGTTGTTCTATGTGACACTAATGGTGGTACATTACCATTTGAAATTGAAGAAATTGTAAACGATGTTGCAAAAATTATTCCTGGAAAGAATTTAGGAATTCATACTCATAATGACACTGAAAATGCAGTAGCAAATACACTTGCTGCTATTAGATCTGGAGCAAGACAAGTACAGGGAACATTGAATGGTTTAGGAGAGCGATGTGGTAATGCAAATATCGTATCTATTATTCCAACGTTGTTATTTAAAAAATATTTCAAAGATAAATTTAATATTTCAGTAGAAGAAACAAAAGTTAAATACCTAACTGAATGCTCTAGATTATTAGATGAAATATTAAACAGAAAGCCTAATAATCACGCCGCCTACGTTGGGGCTTCAGCTTTTTCGCATAAGGGCGGCCTTCATGTTTCTGCTGTTGAAAAAAATCCTAAAACATATGAACACATTGTTCCAGAATCTATTGGAAACAAAAGGAATATTGTTGTTTCTGATCAGTCAGGAAGATCAAATATTTTATCAAGATTAGAGAAGTTAAATATTAAAATAAATAAAGATGACCCGAAAATTCAAAAATTATTAGAGCAAGTTAAAGATAGAGAATTTATTGGATATGCTTATGACGGTGCTGATGCTTCATTTGAATTGTTAACTCGAAGATTGTTGGGTGAAGTTCCTAATTATTTAAATATTAAAAAATATGAAGTTAAAGTTAGTAAAAGCAATGACAATGATCTTATCAACTCTTATGCAACAGTTATTTTGCAGGTTGATAAAAAAGATATTGTTTGCGAAGGATCAGGTAATGGACCAGTAAATGCAATTGATAATGCAATTAGATCTAATGTAAATAAAATTGGAAAATATAGTGAGTATTTAGAAGATTTAAAGTTATTAGATTATAAAGTTAGAATTTTAAATACAGGAACCAATGCTATTACCCGAGTTTCGATCGAGAGCACAGATAATACCGGAGACGTGTGGTTTACCATTGGAGTTTCTCCAAATATTATTGAAGCCTCTTTTAGAGCGTTAATAGATAGTATTGATTACAAGTTGTACAAAGATAAGGCGCCTGCAAACTTGTAATGTTATTTAAAAATATCCATTTTATTTTAATTAGACCCCAGCTTGGAGAGAATATTGGGGCGGCAGCAAGATCACTAAAAAATTTTAATTTTGAAAATTTACGATTAGTATCACCTCGAGATAGTTGGCCAAACAAAAGCGCAATATATACAGCTGTAGATGCTAAAGATATTGTTCATAAATCAAAAGTTTTCTCAAATAATGATCAGGCAGTTTCGGATTTGGATTATGTTTTTGCAACTACGTCAAGAAGTAGATCGGTTAATAAAAAAATTATAGATTTAAATGAAGCTGTAAAGATTATAAAAAGGCAAAACATTCTTCATAAAAAAATTGGAATTTTTTTTGGACCAGAAGCATCCGGATTGAGTAATGATGATCTTATTAATGCTAATTATTTAGTTAATATTCCAACAAGTAATAAATTTAAGTCATTAAATTTATCTCACGCAGTAACTATTTTTGCTTTTGAATTATTTATTGCTTCAAAAAAATTTGAACCTATTGTTAAGAATTTATATAGAAGTGATGATGCGAAGAAAAAAGAAGTTAATGCTTTTTTATATTTTTTAATTTCTCGTTTAGATAAGGTGCGTTTTTTAAAACCTGAGGAAAAAAAAGAACAAATGATCAGAAGTGTTAAAAATATTTTTCATCGAAGTTCTCTTTCTACGCAGGAAATCAGAACTTTATCAGGAGTTATTAGTTCTTTAATTAAGTATAAAGAATGAGAGTAACATTGACTAAAAGAATGGGGATTACTATAACAAGGCACTTTAAAATATGACAAAAAGAATAAATTCTACTCATAAAGTTGATAGACGACTTGGTGTAAACCTTTGGGGAAGACCAAAAAGTCCCTTCAACACTCGTGCATATCGACCAGGTCAACATGGACAAAGAAACAAAGGTAAGCCATCAGATTATAATATTCAATTACAAGCTAAGCAAAAATTAAAAAGTTATTATGGTAATATGAGTGAAAGACAATTTAGAAATCTTTTTAGAAAAGCTTATAAGAAAAGAGGTGATACAGGGGAAAATTTAGTTGGCTTATTAGAAAGAAGATTGGATGCAGTTATTTATAGAGCTAAATTTGCAATTACTGTTTTTGCAGCAAGGCAAATTATTAATCATGGAAAAGTAAAAGTGAATGGAAAAAAAGTAAATATTTCTAGTTACTTAGTTTCTGAAAACGATGAAATAGAAATAAAAGAATCGTTCAAGCAATCAATTCCAATTATTGGTGCGACACAAAGCAAAGAGAGAGAAGTTCCAGAATATATTGTTGCTGACCATAAAAAAATGACAGCAAAATTTAATAAAGTTCCAAAATATGATCAGATCCCGTATCCAGTGCAAATGGAACCTAAATTAGTTGTCGAATATTATTCTAGATAATTTTTTATTTAAGAATTTTTTGTAATTCACCTTTTTCATACATTTCTTTAGCGATATCACATCCACCAATAAATTCTCCTTTAACATAAAGTTGAGGAACGGTTGGCCAATTACTAAAATCTTTAATTCCTTGCCTTATCTCAGGATCAGCCAAAACATTAACTCCAATAAATTTTACTTTTAGTTCTTTTAGAATATTACCAACTGTCATTGAAAATCCACATTGGGGCATTTCAGGAGTGCCTTTCATGAATAAAACCACATCGTTTTTACTTATGATATCTTTTATTTTTTCATTAATATTTGTCATATTATTTTTCTTCTGTTGTTAGTGCTAATGCATGCAATTCATTCCCCATTTTTCCTTTGAGAGAAGCATATACCATTTGATGCTGCTGAACTCTAGTCTTGCCTTTAAATTTTGAAGATTTTATTTTGGCAGCATAATGATTATCATCACCAGCCAGATCATTTATTTCAATATCAGCATCAGGAAATCCTTCTTTTAACAATTTGTGAATTTCTTCTTGTTTAATAGCCATAGTTAATTTTTGTTATAATTTTTAAACCAACTTTCATTTTTTGTCTTTAATTCTTTAACGCTAACTTTAAAATCATTTTCTACTTCAAATATCTCACTTTGAGTTTTGCCAATAATATCTATTTTAATATTTTTAGAATTTGCGATTTTTTTAATTATTTCTAAATTTTTCTGACTAATTTCAATTAAATATCTAGCTTGATCTTCTGCGAATAAATATTTAATTTTATCACTATTTGATCCAGAAACTTTAATTTTTGCGCCGATATTAGATGCCATACACATTTCAGCTAAAGTAACTATTATTCCACCGTGAGATATATCATGAACTGCATTAACTAACTTTTCTTTGATTAGATCGCTTATAAAAAGACCATTTTTCTTTTCTTCTTTTAAATTAACTTGCGGGGGAGGGCCTTCTTTGTCTCCTATAATATCATAAATTAAAGCACTTTGACTTAAGTGACCTGATGTTTCACCAACAACAGCAACAATATTTTCTGTATTTTTAAAATTAAATGTCATCATATTGTTAATATTTTTTAAAAGACCAACTCCACCAATCGTTGGAGTTGGATAAATAGCAACACCATTTGTTTCGTTATATAAAGATACGTTTCCAGATATCACCGGATAATTTAATGCTTCGCAAGCTTCCTTCATTCCATTAATGCTATCAACAAACTGACCCATAATTTCTTTTTTTTCTGGATTTCCAAAATTTAAACAATTAGTAATTGCAATAGGCTGAGCTCCAACTGAAATTAGATTTCTCCAAGTTTCACATACAGCTTGCATTGCTCCTGATTTTGGATGGGCTTTACAATATCTTGGAACACAATCAACTGTGGCAGCTATTCCCTTGTTTTTTCCGTGGTATCTAACAACAGCAGAGTCACCACCTGGTTTTTGAATTGTATCTGTCATTACCATATGATCGTACTGTTCCCACACCCATGACTTATTTGAATAATTATGATGTGATAAAATTTTAATTAATGAATTTTTAATATCTAATTTTTCAATATCAGAATCGTGATTAATTATTTTGGGGTAGCTATAAGTTATAAAATCTCTTTTATATTTAGGTGCATTATCGCCTAAGGAATGAATTGGAATACTGCATACATTTTTTTTATTAAACTCAAGTTCAAGTTTTTTTGAATTTGTTAATTTTCCTATAATTGCAAAATCTAATCCCCATTTTTCAAATATTTTTCTGGATTCTTTTTCTTTTCCTTTTTTCAAAACTATTAACATTCGTTCCTGACTTTCAGAGAGCATAATTTCATAAGGAGTCATATTATTTTCTCTGCAAGGAATTAAATTTAAATTTATTTTAATTCCAAGATCACCTTTTGATGCCATTTCTATAGAAGAAGAAGTAAGTCCAGCAGCCCCCATATCTTGAATAGAAACTATAGATTTTTTTTGCATTAACTCTAAACAGGCTTCCAATAATAATTTTTCAGTAAACGGATCGCCAACTTGTACAGTTGGTTTTTTTGACTCAGAGTCTTCATCAAATTCAGTTGAAGCCATTGTTGCTCCATGAATTCCATCTCTACCCGTTTTTGAGCCTACGTAAACAACAGGATTACCAACGCCACTTGCAATTGAGTAAAATACTTTATCTTTTTTAGCCACACCAATGTTCATGGCATTGACTAAAATATTTCCATTGTAACATTCATCAAATTCAGTCTCTCCACCTACGGTTGGAACACCTATACAATTTCCATAGCCGCCAATCCCAGAAACAACTCCATTTAATAAATATTTTGTTTTTTTATGATTAGGAGAGCCAAATCTTATAGAGTTAAGATTAGCAACAGGTCTTGCACCCATTGTAAAAACATCTCTTAATATTCCCCCAACACCAGTTGCAGCTCCTTGATAGGGCTCAATATAAGAAGGGTGATTGTGGCTTTCAATTTTAAAAATAACAACATCGTCGTCACCAAAATCAACAACCCCAGCATTTTCACCGGGTCCTTGAATTACATATTTATTTTTTGTTGGCAAAGTTTGAAGCCAAATTCTTGAAGACTTATAAGAGCAGTGTTCATTCCACATTGCTGAAAAAATTCCAAGTTCTACTAAGTTTGGATTTCTTCCCATTAATTCGATAATTTTATTATATTCATCCGCTGTAAGACCATGTTTTATTGCAAGTTCTTGATTAACTTTTTGCATAATTATTTTAGAGATTTGAAAATTAAAGATCCATCCATCCCACTCAATAGTTCATCGGAGGCTCTCTCAGGATGAGGCATAAGACCAAATACATTTCCTTTTTTATTTACAATTCCTGCAATATTTTTAATTGAGCCATTAGGATTGGATTGTTCAGTAATATTTCCAGCAGCATCACAATACTGAAGTATAATTTGATTATTATCTTCCAGTTCATCAATTAGATTTTTGCTTGCAAAATAATTACCCTCATTGTGAGCTATTGGAATTTCAAGAACAGAATTTCTGCTGATTTTAGACGTAAAATTTGTTTTATTATTAATTACTTTTACAGTTATATTTTTACATATAAATTTAAGATTAATATTTTTTATTAAAACGCCAGGCAAAAGTTGAGATTCAACGAGAATTTGGAAACCATTGCAAATACCCATTACCGAACCTCCTTTTTTGGAGTGAGCTATAACTTCTTTCATAATTCTTGATTTAGAAGCAATGCTTCCACATCTTAAATAATCTCCATACGAAAATCCCCCTGGAAGAACAACAAGATCTGATTTTGGAAGTTTGACATCTGCATGCCATACCATTGATGTTTTTATGCCAAATTTTTCAAGGGAGATTCTAACATCGCGATCACAATTAGAGCCAGGAAAAACAATGACGCTGGCCTTCATTCTTTAATAGCTCTTACTGAATAGTCCTCAATCGTCAGATTTGCTAAAAGTTTTTCGCACATATCTTTAGCTTTAGAAAGAGCAGCTTTTTCATCTTTTTCTTTTAGAATTATTTCAAATGTTTTTCCCTGTCTTAAACTTTCAATATTTTTAAAACCCATATTAGACAATGAGCTTTTAATTGCAGAACCCTGAGGATCTAAAACATCCTTTTTTAGTGTAACAATAACTTGTAACTTCAATTTTTTATTTTTTCTTTAACGTAGTTAAATTTTTTGAGATGCCTGTCTTAATTTCTTTAATATTTGAGCCTTCTGGCATGATTCCAAGTCTTCGAGCAACTTCTTGATATGCCTCAATCAAACCACCAAGATCTCTTCTGAATCTATCTTTGTCTAATTTTCTCTCGTCTTTTGCATCCCATAATCTGCATGTGTCAGGACTAATTTCATCAGCTAAAAAAATTTCAACATCATCGTTATTCCATTGTCTTCCAAATTCTAATTTAAAATCAACAAGCTTAATTCCAATTCCTCTAAACAATCCAACTAAAAAATCATTAATTCTTAAAGCCTGTTCAGAGATATGCATTAATTCGCTTTGAGTTGCCCAGTTCAGGGCAAGAATATGTTCTTCATTAACTAATGGATCGCCAAGCTCATCGTTTTTGTAATAAAATTCTAAAATAGGTTTACTAAGATCTGTTCCCTCGCTAATTCCGAGTCTAGTTGAAAAAGTTCCGGCAGCGATATTTCTAATAACCACTTCAATTGGAATAATTTCTAAAGATTTAATAAGCTGTTCACGCATATTTAATCTTTTTATAAAATGTGTTTTAATTCCTATTTGATTTAATTGCGACAACAGAAATTCAGAAATTCTATTATTTAAAACACCTTTACCATCAATAATTGCTTTTTTTTTATTATTAAAAGCTGTTGCGTCATCTTTAAAATATTGAATTAAAGTTCCTTTTTCAGGACCTTCATACAATATTTTAGCTTTGCCTTCGTATATTTGTTTGCCTTTAGCCATTAGCTTTTAAATACTCTTCCGTAGATAGTATTAATGTATCTCAAATGAGAATTCATGTTGAATAGTTTTTTAAGATCGTCTGTGGATAATTTAGATTTAATTTGTTTATCATTGTTTAAATTATCAAAAAAACTTTCATTTGCAGACCATGTTTTCATAGCATTTTTTTGAACAACTTTGTAAGCAAGTTCTCTCGTCATTCCTTTTTGAGTTAATTTTAACAGAATGTTTTGAGAAAAAATCAGACCATTAAATTTTTCTAAATTTTTCTGCATATTTTTTGGGTAAACAACTAAATTTTGAATTACATTAGCAAGCCTTGCTAAAACAAAATCTAATGTAACAGTTGCATCTGGTCCGATATTTCTTTCAACACTTGAATGGCTAATATCTCTCTCGTGCCACAAAACGACATTTTCTAAAGCTGGGTAAGCGTAACTTCTAATTAATCTCGCAAGTCCTGTAATGTTTTCAGACAAAACTGGATTTCTTTTATGAGGCATTGCTGAGGAACCTTTTTGTCCAACTGAAAAATATTCTTCAACTTCTAAAACTTCAGTTCTTTGCAGGTGTCTTATTTCAGTAGCTAATCTTTCAGCAGAGGATGCTATTATTGCAAGTACACTAAAGAAATAGGCGTGACGATCTCTTGGTATTACTTGTGTTGAAATTGGTTCTGCTTTGAATTTTAATTTTTTCGCAACATACTGTTCAATTCCTGGATTGATATGAGCAAAAGTTCCAACAGCTCCAGAGATAGCACAAGTTGATATTTCATTTATTGCCTGCTCCATTCTTTTTTTATTTCTTTTAAATTCAGCATAATAAGTAAGAAGTTTTAATCCAAAAGTTACAGGCTCAGCATGAATTCCATGACTTCTGCCAACGCAAACTGTTTTTTTATATTTTATAGATTTTGTTTTTAAAATTTTTAAAAGATCTTCTAAATCTTTTAAAATAATTTTTCCTGATTGATAAAGTTGAATATTAAAACAAGTATCCAGCACATCGGAAGAGGTCATTCCTTGATGTAAGAATTTTGCTTTTGGACCAATTTTTTCTGTTATCGAGGTAAGAAATGCTATTACATCATGTTTTACTTTTTTTTCAATTTGATCAATTCTATTCGGATTAATTTTGGCTTTTCTTCTTATTTCGCTTGCAATACCCTTTGGAATAATTTTAAATTTTTCCATTGCTTCAGCCGCATAAATTTCAATATCTAGCCAGATTTTATATTTATTTTCGGGTTGCCAAATTTTTGCGATTTGTTCGCGCGAATATCTTGAGATCATTTAGATACGTTATAATTCATTAACACTATTTTATTATAAAGTAAAAATTTCGTATCCATTATCAATTATACCAACTGTGTGTTCAAATTGTGCAGATAAGGATTTATCTTTTGTAACTGCGGTCCAACCATCTTGTAATACTTTAGTATGATATTCTCCTAAATTAATCATTGGTTCAATTGTAAAAACCATACCTTTTTTTATCTTCATTCCTTCACCTTTTTTTCCATAATGCAGAATATTAGGTTCTTCGTGAAATGTTTTACCAATTCCATGTCCACAAAAATCTCTAACAACGGAATACCCATGAGATTCGGCGTAAGATTGAATAGCAAACCCAATGTCACCTAAAGTAATTCCTGGTTTTAAAATTTTAATACCTTCCATCATGCTTTCATAAGTAACCTTAAGAAGTTTTTCCGCTTCCACAGAAATATTTCCAACAGAAAATGTTTTGCTAGTATCGCCATAGTAGCCATCTAATATTGAAGTGATATCAACATTAACAATATCTCCTTCATTTAAAACTTTATCACCTGGAATGCCGTGACAAACTACATGATTTATAGAGGTGCAGATTGATTTCATGTAACCTCTGTAGAATAAAGGAGCAGAAAATGCCCCATGATCATTTAGATATTTATTTGCCGCTTGATCAATAAAATTAGTTTTAACTCCTGGCTTAATAAGTTTTTTTATATATTCCAAAGCTTTTGCCGCAAGTTCACCAGATTTTTTTAAACCTTTAAAATCAGCATCATTATATATTTTAACAGAAGAAGATTCTTCTTTTTCTATTTTCATTCGAATTTAATCTCTATTTTTTTATTAAGAATAATTTCTTTATCAGTTACTTTACTTGAATAGCATAAAAATTTAACACCTTTTTTTTTAGCTTGTATAAAATTTTCATAGTATTTTTTATCGATATCTTTAGATATTTTAAAAAAATTACAATCTTCTCTTTGTATTAAAAATATCAAATAAGCTTGGTATTCTTTTTCTTTAGCATTAATAAGTTCTAATAAATGCTTTTGCCCCCTAGTAGTTGGAGCATCAGGAAACTCAGCATAATCTTGTTCCCTTTTTAATGTAACATTTTTAACTTCAATAAAAGCTTGCTCTTTTTTATTAGAAACCAAGAAATCAAATCTAGTATTATTATTAAATTTCACCTCTCTTTGAACTTGATTAAATTTTTCAAATTCTTTTATTTTCTTATTGACCAATGCCTCCTCTACAATCTTGTTTGTTAAGTGTGTATTAACACCAACTTTTTGTTTTTCTTTTTCTAAAATTTCTAAAGTATATTTTAATTTTCTTTTCGGATTTTTTGATTTAGAAACCCATGCATTTTCATTTTCATTAAGAAGACCCATCATCGATCCAGAATTTGGGCAGTGAGCTGTAAGAATTTCTTTATTTAACATCACATCTACAAAGAATCTTTTGTATCTTTTTATGAATTTTGTTTTAATTAGAGGAGTGTCAAATTTCATTAAAAGTATTAATATCATTTAGATGTCTACACGAAATAAAAAAAAAAGAATTTTCGCTGCTATTTTAATCATTGGGGATGAAATTTTATCCGGCAGAACACAAGATGCTAACACTTCATTTCTTGCAAAATGGCTTAATGAAAGGGGAGTTCAACTAAAGGAAGTCAGAATTATTCCTGATGAACTTAATACAATTGTATCTTCAGTAAATCTTTTAAGAAAAAAATATGATTATTTATTTACGACAGGTGGAATTGGACCCACACATGATGATATTACGGCTTTTGCAATTTCAAAAGCATTTAAAAGAAAATATGAATATAACAAAGAAGCTTATCAAATTTTAGAGAGACACTACAAAGATTCTTATTTTAACGAAGCAAGAAAGAAAATGGCAAAGATGCCAAGGGGAGCAGGATTAATTTATAATCCTTCTAGTTCAGCAGCTGGTTTTTACGTAAAAAATGTTTTTACTCTACCAGGAGTTCCTTCAATTCTACAATCAATGATGTCTTTTGTAGAGCAATTAATAATTGGTGGCGAAAAAGTATATAGTGTTACTCTGCAGGTACATTTACCAGAAAGCAAAATAGGAAAAGATTTAGGAAAGTTGCAAAAGAAATTTAAAGATTTAAGTCTTGGTAGTTATCCTTTTTTTCAATCAGGAAAAATAGGTACAGCTCTTGTTGTACGGGGATATTCTGAAAAAAGAATACAAGAGTGTAAAATTATTTTAGAGAAAATTTTAAAGAAAATAAAAAAATCTTAATGGATAAAGATCATCAGTTATCCAAATTAAAAAATTCAATATTAAAATTTAATAAGAATTTTCCAGGAAAAAATTTAGTTTTTTCAGACGGGAATAAAGATGCAAAAGTTATGATCGTAGGAGAGGCTCCTGGAAGGACAGAAGATAAATTACAAAAACCTTTTGTGGGCAGAGCAGGCAAGCTTTTGGATAATTTATTACAATCAATTAATCTTGATAGATCAAAAGTTTATATAACCAATGTTGTAAATTATAGGCCAGATAAAAATAGAAAGCCTACACTTAAAGAAATAAATGAATTTAAAAAAATACTGTATAAGCATATAGAAATTATAAGTCCAAAATGCATATTATTACTTGGTGTTACAGCAGCATCAGCAGTTTTAAATCATATTGGTCCATTAAGCGAAGTAAGAGGTAAATGGAAAAATATAAAAATTATTAATTCTTATTTTGATATTTTAACTACTTTTCATCCTGCATTTTTATTAAGACAGCCTGCTCAAAAAAAATCTACTTTGAGAGATTTACTGAAGTTTAAAAGAAAACTAAGTAGTTAATTTATTTATTTCTACTTAACAAGCCCATGTAATTTCATTATAAGCATTACAACACTAAAGCCCTCGTGGTGGAATTGGTAGACACAAAGGACTTAAAATCCTTGCCCTTTTTGGGAGTGCCGGTTCAAGTCCGGCCGAGGGCACCACAATTATGAAAATATTATTTGTTTTTTTTTTATTAGTATCTTGCTCTAAAGATATAAAAGTTCCATTTATTAGCAAAGATCCAGCAAAACCAATCAATGTTATAATTGAAAATGAATTTGATATTACATATTCATTATTGACATTAGCAAGACAGAATAATGATGCTTGTCAGATGTCTTTAGAAATTAAAAATATTTCTAAAGAAGAAAAAAGAAATTCATTATCAATAGAAGCTTTTTCTTTTGCAGATAAAAAATACGAAGCTTTTGTTGTGGAAAAAAGATCAAAACCTAATGAAGTTGTAAATTCCAATGTTCAGTTTAATGGAATTAATTGTGGAGATGTTAGAAAAATAAATTTCTATAAATAATATTATAAGTCTATATTTTTAACTTTGGGTGCGTTTTCTTCTATAAATTTAAGTCTTAAATCTGCATTTTTTCCCATAATATTTGAAATTAACTTGTTTGTTTTTTTATAATCACTCGTTGGAACAGTTACTCTAATTAAAGATCTTGTGTTAATATCCATTGTCGTTTCTTTTAATTGTAGAGCCATCATTTCACCTAATCCTTTAAATCTACTTATTTCGATTTTAGATCCTTTTTTAAGATTCTTTAATAATTTGTCTTTTTCAATATCGTTTCGAACATAATAAATTTGGTTAGATATAGTAAGTTTATAAAGTGGAGGAACCGCAAGATACAAATGTCCATTTTTAATTAAATTGGGCATTTCGCAGAAAAAAAAAGTTAAAAGTAAGCTTGCGATGTGATCACCATCAACATCAGCATCAGTCATAATAATTACTTTTTCATATCTTAAATCTTTATCAATATACTTTTCTCTTCTTTGACAACCAAGCGCCTGAAGTAAATTTGATATTTCAGTGTTAGCTAATATTTTTGCAGTGTTAGAGTTTTTGACATTTAATATTTTTCCTCTCAAAGGAAGAATAGCTTGAAAATTTCTATCACGAGCTTGCTTTGCAGAACCTCCAGCAGAATCTCCTTCAACTATAAATAATTCTGTACCTTCAACTTTTGAACTAGTGCAGTCAGCAAGTTTTCCAGGCAAACGTATTTTTCTTGTTGCACTTTGTCTTCCAACATCAAGATTTTGATCTAGTAGATTTCTTTCTCTTATTTTCCCTTCAATAAAAGTGAGAATAGAATTTGATGCTTTAGGATGTTGATTGAACCAGTTTTCAACTGACTTTGCTATAGATGCGTCGCAATATTTTTGAATGTAAGCAGACGACAATCTTGATTTAGTTTGTCCTTCAAATTCTGGATTATTAATAAAAACAGAGACAATATAACTTGCATTAGATAGTATTTCATCAGCACTTGCGCTTGCCACTAATTTGTTATTTTTAAATTTTGCAATTTTTCTTATAGATTTTGCAACACCAGATTTAAAACCTTGTTCGTGAGTTCCACCATTAGTAGTTAGTACTGAGTTACAAAATGAAATTTTAAATTCAGAAATTTCATTGTGCCATTGAATTGCAAATTCAAATTTTCCTTTATCGTCATCAAAATTGTTTTTATGATGACATGTTTTATCATTTATTTTGGTAAAGTTTTTAGTTTCACTGTCTAAATACTCAACAATACCATCAGGAAAAAAAAGTTTTGCACTATTTGGAGTATCGTCTTTTCTATTAATTAAAGATCTATCGCATTCCCAATGTATTGTAATGCCTTTAACTAAATAAGCCTTACTTTTGCAAAGATTGTACAATCTATTTGGAACAAAATTTAGTTCTTTCCCAAAAACTTCTTTATCTGGAATGAATGTAACTTGAGTTCCATTTTTAATCTTGGATTTTCCTTTTTTAGTTAATTTATTTAAAGGTTTTCCTTTTGAATAATTTTGTTCAAAAATAGTAGAGTTTTTAAATACTTCTATCTTTAACTTTTCAGACAAAGCATTCACAACCGAAAGACCAACACCATGCAATCCAGCAGAAGTAGAGTAGGTTCCTTCTTTAAATTTTCCACCCGAATGTAGTGTTGTCATTACTATTTCAAGTGCAGTTTTATTTTTCTTTGGATGTTTATCTAAAGGAATTCCTCTTCCGTCATCAGTTACCGTTAGCGATTTATCTTTATTTAATTTTACATAAATATTTTTTGCATAACCTGCAGTAACTTCATCCATAGAGTTATCAATGATTTCTGTTGCAAGGTGATGAAACGCAGTCTCGTCTGTACCGCCAATGTACATTCCAGGTCTTTTTCTAACAGGTTCTAGACCCTCTAGAATTTCAATATCTTTAGCGGAATAATTATTATTTTTTACCACACGCCCAGCATTAGATTAATTTGCGTAAAAATACAGACGTAAATTTTATTTTAGGCCAAAAAAAACCCCGTATTTTTAGATACGGGGTTTTAAATTTTAAAATATTGTAGTTAGCAGCTGTAATACATTTGGTATTCAACTGGATGAGGAGTGTGTTCCATGTTGTACACTTCTGTCATCTTTAACTCGATATAAGCATCAATCTGATCATCAGTGAACACTCCACCAGAAGTTAAAAAGCTTCTGTCTTTATCTAGGTTTTCTAAAGCTTCTCTCAAAGAACCACAAACTTGGGGAACCCCTTTAAGTTCTTCAGCTGATAAAGAATATAAATCTTTATCGAATGGTTTTCCTGGATCAATTTTATTTTTAATTCCGTCAATACCAGCCATTAACATAGAAGCAAAAGTTAAGTACGGATTTCCTGCGGCATCTGGAAATCTAACTTCAACTCTTTTCCCTTTTGGATTTGAACTAAAAGGTATTCTGCAGCTTGCAGATCTATTTCTTGCAGAGTAAGCAAGAATAACTGGAGCTTCAAATCCAGGAATTAATCTTTTGTAGCTGTTAGTAGTTGAATTAGTAAAAGCATTTAAAGCTTTTGCGTGTTTAATAATTCCACCTATATAATAAAGGCACTCTTGAGAAAGTCCTGCGTATTTATCTCCAGCAAAAAGTGGCTTACCAGCTTTCCAAATAGATTGGTGACAATGCATACCTGATCCATTATCCCCTTTAATTGGTTTTGCCATAAATGTTGCAGTTTTTCCAAATGAATGAGCAACCATTTGAACTGCATATTTATAAATTTGCATATTGTCAGCGTTGCGTACCATTGTATCAAACATTGTACCTAACTCATGCTGAGAAGGAGCAACTTCATGGTGATGCTTCTCAACTTTAACACCCATATCTTTCATTGCTTTTAATGCTTCTGCTCTTAAATCCTGACAGCTGTCAACTGGAGGCACTGGGAAATAACCACCTTTTACAACTGGTCTATGACCCATGTTTCCGTTTGGATATTCTTTATCTCCATTATAAGGACCTTCATTGCTATCAACTTGAAAAGATACTTTTTGCATAGTGTTAGAAATTTTAACATCATCAAATATAAAAAATTCTGGCTCAGGTCCAAAATAGATAGTATCGCCAATTCCAGTAGTTTTTAAATATGCTTCTGCTTTTTTTGCAATAGACCTAGGATCTCTCTCGTAGTAATCTTTTTTTATAGGATCCATAATATCACAGAATAAAACTAGAGTGTTGTGTGAAGTGAAAGGATCAATAAATGTTCTAGATAAGTCTGGTTTTAAAATCATATCAGATTCATTAATTGCCTTCCATCCAGCAATAGATGAACCATCAAAAAAAGTTCCGTCATTTAAAAAATCCTCATCAATAGTTGTTAAATCCTGAGTCATATGCTGAAGCTTTCCTCTAGGATCGGTAAATCTTAAATCTACAAACTCTATCTCTTTTTCTTTAATTAATTTTATTATGTCTGACGCAGCACTCATTAATTTCTCCTTTTATTGATTATTAATCTTGTTTTTATTTTTTTATTGTAGATGTACTATAATTATAAGCAATAAATTCCATTGTTTTTTAGTTATGCCAGATATGCATAATAGTGCGAGTAAAATTAAACTGTAGATTGTTTTTTCATAAATGATTTTAAATTCATCAGAAATTAAAGCTATTGAACAAAAAGAATTTAAACTAAGAAAAAGTTCCTATTCTTTAATGCAATCAGCAGGAGAAAAATGTGCAGATTATATTTCACTTAATATTTCAAAAAATAAAGAATTATTAGTTGTTTGCGGGCCAGGAAATAATGGAGGAGACGGTTTTGTAATTGGAAACAGTCTTATTACTAAAGGGCACAAGGTTAAAATTTTTCTAATCCTTCCATTAAAAAATAAAAAAAATGACAATTATAAAGCTTTCAAAAGACTTGATTGTGAAGTTTTTAATTTAAAAGACTTGCTTAAAGAGCTTAAGAAAAAAACAAAACCAATTATTGTTGATTGTATTTTTGGTACTGGTTTAAATAAAAATCTTAGTTCTAGTATTAAGGATATAGTTAGAGCGATTAATAAGAAGAAGACGTTTACTATTTCAATAGATATGCCGACTGGCATTAGCAGTGACAATGGACAGGCGATGGGAGAGGCAATAAAGGCTAACCTAACATTAGCTCTTCATTGCAAAAAAATAGGACATGTACTTTTTCCAGGGGTTTATTTTTCGGGCGTAATAAAGGTTTTAGATATCGGAATTAGAAGGTCTTTAAATAAAATTATAGATAATAGAATTAAAGAAAATAATCCAAATTTATGGATTAATAAAAAGTTTCCTTGGAAAAAATACAATTCACACAAATACTCTCGAGGTAGAGTTTATATTTATGGATCATTAAAGAATTATATAGGAGCATCATTATTGTCATCAAGCGCAGCTATTCGTTGTGGTACAGGGTCGGTCACAATTATTTCCAATAAAGATACGATAGACAAATATAATCAAAAGTTTTTTTCATTACTAAAAGTTGAAATTAACTCTGATGAAGAACTCAAAAACTTTTTAAATAGCTCTCCAATAACATCTTTTCTTATAGGACCGGGCGCAGGAGTTAATCAGCAGACCATAGATAATGTTAAATTAATATCTAAGTTTGTTAGCAGCGTAGTTATAGATGCGGATGCAATAACTTCATTTACTAAAAATTCCAAAGAATTATTTTCTATTTTAGATAAGAATAAAATTATCACTCCTCATGAAGGAGAATTTAATAGAATTTTTTCAGATCTTAAAAATGTTAAAAATAAAATTGAAAAATCAATAAAAGCTGCAAAAAAAGCAAATTGTGTTTTAGTTTTTAAAGGGCCCGATACAATTATAGCATCTCCAGATGGAGAAATTTGTATCAATACAA
The DNA here is from genome assembly GCA_018658635.1 of Alphaproteobacteria bacterium. GTDB lineage: Bacteria > Pseudomonadota > Alphaproteobacteria > Pelagibacterales > Pelagibacteraceae > Fontibacterium. The sequence goes on along the minus strand of JABHUX010000047.1, from coordinate 15,566 downwards.
TTTCCACGGAAGAATTAGCTGTGATTGGTTCTGGAGATGTTTTAAGTGGAATAATCGCAAGTCTCATCGGCAAAAATAAAATGTCAGCATTTGATGGTGCTTGTGCAGGTGTATGGCTGCATTCTTATGCCGCAAGAATGATTAAAAAGGGATTGATAGCAGAAGATATAATCAAAAATTTACCAAAAGCATTAGAGTATTTGGCTAAAAAATATAATTAGTCTTATTTAATTTTTGAGGGAATAACTTTATCATTTTCGTATTTTGGAGGACTATAATTTAGACCTTTAGGCTGTGTACTTGTAAATCTAAAATATATTAAAGAACAAATTAAAAGCAAAAGACTTAGTAATGATAAAGTTATTAAAGGAAATTTCTTGTTAACTTTTTTAGTTAAACGAACAAGTAAATAATAAATTACAAAAGGAAGAATGATTGCAGTGATAATTATTATATAGCGTATCATTTTAATTCTTTTCTTGTCTCTAAAAGCCAGACTTTAATTTTTTTCATGTTTAATAAAGTATTTAAATATTTTTATAACAAAAGTGATAATTTTATATTATAAATTTTATTGTCTATTACTAGTTTGAGCTTCATAATCAAATGTGCTTTTTATATAAGCAAATCCTATTCTTTTGCATCTTATATTTTATAAATAAAACCTAGAAAGCATTTAATAATATAGCTATATTCGCCATTCGAAATTTAATTAATATTAAAGCGGGAGTGGTGGAACGGTAGACACGCCAGTCTTAGGAACTGGTATCGAAAGATGTGAAGGTTCAAGTCCTTTCTCCCGCACCATGTAGAATATGAAAGTAACAGTATCAGAATCTAAAGGTTTAAAGACCAATCTAAATGTTTTGGTTAAGAAACATGAGATTGATAAAAAAATAGAAGAAAGAGTTATTGAACTACAGAAGACTGTTAACATTAAAGGTTTTCGACCAGGAAAAGCGCCAGTGGATTTATTAAAAAAACAATTTTCCCAAGCTTTATATGGAGAAGTTTTAGAAAAAATTTTACAGGACAACACTTATCAAGCGTTAAATGATAATAAAATTAAACCCGCTAGTCAGCCAAAAATTGAAATCAAATCCTCAGGTGAAAATAAAGATTTAGAGTACACAATTTCTGTTGAAAAAACTCCTGAAATAAAAAAAATCGAATTAGAAAAAATAATATTAACTGATTATAAATTAAAAATTGAAAAAAAAGATTTAGATGACAGAATTAATTTATTAGCAGAAGGTCAAAAAAAATACGTTAATAAGAAACAAGGCGAAAATTCTGTTAAAGGTGATTTAGTAGTTTTTGATTTTGAGGCAACTGTTAATGGTAAAGCTTTCGATGGAAATAAAGGTGAAAAAATTCAAATTATTTTAGGAAAAGATCTTTTTATCAAAGGTTTTGATGAGCAATTATTAACATGTAAATCTGGCGATAAAAAAGATGTTAAGATTAATTTACCTGAAAATTATCCAAAGAAAGAATTAGCAAATAAAACTGCAATATTTAATTGTAAAATATTAGAAGTTAAAAAATCAGAATCAGTAGTTATTGATGATCAATTTGCAAAAAATTTAGGAGCAAAAGATTTAAACGATTTAAAAATTCTATTAGAAAAACAACTGTCAAAAGAACAGTCTTCAATTACGGAAACAATAGTTAGAAAAGAAATTTTAGATTATTTAGATGAAAACTGTAAGTTTGACCTGCCTGAAGACTTAGTAAAAAATGAAAAAGAAATAGTTAAACATAGTTTTATTCATGAAAAAGCTCATAAAGATGAGCCCCATGATGATCATAAACATGGACATGATCATTCGGACATAAAGCTTACTAAAGAAGAAGAAGAAGATGTTTTAGATATTTCAAAAAGAAGAGTAAAACTAGCTTTAGTGCTAAATCAAATTGGAGAAGATTATAAGATTCAAGTAACGACACAGGAACTTCAGCAGGAATTACAAAAACAAATGAGTATGTACCCTGGACAAGAAAAACAAATTAGAGATTATTATCAAAAAAATCCCTCAGAAATTACAAGACTTAGAGGACCAATATACGAAGATAAGATTGTCGAACTGGTAAAATCTAAAGCCAAGGTTACTATTAAAGAAGTTAATAAAAAAGAGTTAGAACAACTTGTAAAAGATTTATCATCTAATCTTAAGTCTAAATCACCAGCTAAGTCAGCAAAGGGTAGTGACGACAAATCAAAAAAAGATACTAAATCAGAGGATAAATCAAAATCCCCAAAAAAGATTAGTAAAAAATAAGCAAAGCCTGTAGAATCTGATTCTCTATGAAAGATCAGATTGATATTCAAATGAATACTCTTATTCCAATGGTGGTTGAACAAACCAGCAGAGGAGAAAGAGCTTACGATATCTATTCAAGATTACTAAAAGAACGAATTATTTTTTTAGTAGGACCAGTACATTCTCATGTTGCAAGTTTAGTTTGCGCACAATTACTTTTTTTAGAGTCTGAAAATCCAAAGAAAGAAATTTTTTTATACATTAACAGTCCAGGAGGAGTAGTTACTGATGGGCTTGGCATTTATGACACCATGCAATATGTTAAATCTCCTGTTTCAACAATTTGTATTGGACAAGCAGCTTCTATGGGTTCATTTTTGCTGGCCGCAGGAGAAAAAGGTCATAGATTTTCTTTGCCAAACGCACGTATAATGGTTCATCAACCTTCAGCAGGCTTTCAAGGACAAGCAACTGATATTCAAATTCATGCAAATGAAATTTCTTATGTTAAAAAACGTCTTAATGAAATTTACTCAAAGCACACAGGCAAAGATTTTAAATCAATACAAGAAGCTTTAGAGAGAGACAAGTTTATGAGTCCTGAAGAAGCTAAAGATTTTGGGATAATTGATAAAGTAGTAGAAAAGAAAGCTGATTAGTCAGCTTATCTATATAACTTACACACAGTATAGAGATTAGATTCAACTTAGACTTGCTTTTAGAAGCAAGTCATTGTTTTATAACAACTTAACTGATTCGATCATTTAAATATGGGCAAAGATAATAAAAATACTCTTTATTGTTCCTTTTGCGGGAAAAGTCAGCACGAAGTTAGAAAACTCATAGCCGGTCCTACAGTTTTTATATGTGATGAATGCGTTGAACTTTGTATGGACATCATCAAAGAAGAAAACAAAAGTAATTTTGTTAAAGATGATGCTGGCGTTCCAACACCTAAAGAAATTTGTAAAGTTTTAGACGAGTATGTTATTGGTCAAGACAAAGCAAAAAAAGTTTTATCTGTTGCTGTGCATAATCACTATAAGAGATTAAATCAAGATTCTAAAAGTAGTAAAGAAGTTGAAATTTCAAAATCCAATGTATTACTTATTGGCCCGACAGGTTGCGGAAAAACTTTATTAGCGCAAACTCTTGCAAAAATTTTAGACGTTCCTTTCACTATGGCGGACGCTACTACTTTAACAGAGGCTGGTTATGTTGGGGAGGATGTTGAAAACATTATTTTAAAATTATTACAAGCTGCTGATTATAACGTTGAAAAAGCACAAAGAGGAATTGTTTACATTGATGAAGTTGATAAAATTAGTAGAAAAACAGAGAACCCTTCTATTACAAGAGATGTTTCTGGAGAGGGAGTTCAACAAGCCCTTTTAAAAATTATGGAAGGAACAGTTGCAAGCGTTCCACCACAAGGCGGAAGAAAACACCCTCAACAAGAATTTTTGCAAGTTAATACAACAAATATTCTATTTATATGTGGAGGAGCGTTTGGAGGATTAGAAAAAATTGTATCATTAAGAAGCAAAGGTACTGCGATGGGATTTGGAGCTACAATTAGAGAGCATGACAATAAAAGCACTGGTCAAATATTAAAAGACTTAGAGCCTGAAGATTTGTTAAAATTTGGTTTAATACCTGAGTTTATAGGAAGACTTCCAATCGTAGCAACTCTAGATGACTTACATGAAGAGGCTTTAATTAAAATTTTACAAGAACCAAAAAATGCTCTTCTTAAACAATATGCTAAACTTTTTGAAATTGAAGGAGCTAAGCTTACTTTTACAAAAGACTCCCTATCAGCTATTGCTAAAAAAGCTTTAATTAGAAAAACAGGGGCGAGGGGTCTTAGATCAATTTTAGAAGACATATTACTTGAGACAATGTTTGAGCTCCCTTCACAATCTACTATTAGTGAGGTTGTGATTAATAAAGATGTCGTTGAAGGAAAAATAAAACCACTACTTACTTACTCAAAAAAAAGCAGCCAAACCTCAAGCACTCCGATTAATAAAGAGAGTAAAATAGGCTAGTTATTCACAGTTGAAATAGCATTAAACGTCCCCATATATAGTTAAAGCTTGTTATAAACTTAACAATTACTATTATTAATTTATGGAAATCAAAGACCCACAAAAAATCAATCAAGCACAATACCCTGTATTGCCACTGAGAGATATTGTTGTGTTTCCAGGAATGGTTGTTCCACTTTTTGTTGGAAGGGAAAAGTCTATTAATGCTCTGAATAGCGTAATGGATAAATATAAAAAAATTATCCTTGCTGCCCAAAAAAGTCATGATGTTGATGATCCAAAAGATAATGAAATTTACCAAGTTGGTTGTTTAGGAGAAATATTACAATTATTAAAACTCCCAGATGGAACAGTTAAAATTTTAGTTGAAGGAAAAGAAAGAGTAAAAATTAATCAGTATCAAAATGAGGAAAAGAATTTTTTATTAGCCTCATGTTCGACGTTAGTAGATGATCTTGGTAAAGAAGATTTATCTTTGTTGTCAAAAGCAGTTTTAAACAAATTCGATAAATTAGTTAAAGTTTCCAAAAAAGTGTCGGAAGAGGGACTTGAAACAATTAAAGATACAAAAGAACCATCAAAAGTTGCTGATGCAGTAGCTAATCAACTGCAAATCAGTTTAGTTGAAAAACAAAAAATTTTAGAAAATCTATCAGTACAGAATAGGCTTGAATCTCTTTTAACTTTTATTGAGAGTGAAGTTGAAGTTTTATCAGTTGAAAAAAAGATTAGAGGCAGAGTTAAAAATCAAATGGAAAAAACTCAAAGGGAATATTATTTAAATGAACAGCTAAAAGCTATTCAAAAAGAATTAGGCGAAACCGAAGATGGAAAAGACGAAATTCAAAGTTTAGAAGAGGCTATTAAAAAAGCAAAAATGACTAAAGAAGCAGAAGAAAAGTCTTTGGCAGAATTAAAAAAATTAAAATCAATGAGTCCAATGTCAGCGGAGTCCACAGTAGTTAGAAATTATTTGGACTGGATGGTTTCATTGCCTTGGGGAAAAACTTCTAAAGTAAATACTGATATTAATAATGCAAAAAAAATTCTTGATGAAGATCATTATGGTTTAGAAAAAGTAAAAGATAGAATCTTAGAATTTTTAGCAGTTCAAAGTAGAATTAATAAAATTAAAGGTCCTATTCTTTGTTTAGTGGGAGCACCAGGAGTGGGCAAAACTTCTTTGGGCAAATCAATTGCTAAAGCTACAGGGAGAGAATTTGTAAGAATGTCCTTAGGTGGAATTAGGGATGAAGCTGAAATTAGAGGTCACAGAAGAACTTACATTGGTTCTTTACCTGGAAAAATAATTCAAATGATGAAAAAATCTGGAAAAAATAATCCTTTAATTTTGCTAGATGAAATTGATAAAATTGGTAATGACTATAGAGGAGATCCTTCGTCAGCTTTATTAGAAGCATTAGATCCTGAACAAAACACAACATTTAATGATCATTATCTTGAAGTTGATTATGATTTATCGAATGTAATGTTTGTTACTACTGCAAATACTTTAAACATCCCTAGTCCTTTATTGGATAGAATGGAAGTTATTAGAATCTCTGGTTATACAGAAGATGAAAAAATGGAGATCGCTAAAAAATATCTTTTACCAAAACAAATTAAAGAAAATGGATTAAAATCTGGAGAATGGGCTGTCTCTGACGAGGCTCTAAAAGACATTATTAGATACTACACAAGAGAGTCTGGAGTTAGAAGTTTAGAGAGAGAAATTTCAAAACTTGCAAGAAAAGGCGTTAAAGACATTGTTACAAAGACTAAAGATATAATCAAAATTGATGACAAAAATCTTAATGATTATCTTGGCATTAAAAAGTTCAAGTACGGAGAAATTGAAAATAAAGATGGTACAGGAATTGTAACTGGACTTGCTTGGACTGAAGTTGGTGGTGAGTTATTAACGATTGAGTCTGTAATTATGCCAGGTAAGGGTAAAATGGAGATCACTGGAAAATTAGGCGAAGTGATGCAAGAGTCAGTTAAAGCTGCAAAATCTTTTGTAAGATCTAGATGTGTAGAATACGGAATTATTCCACCTGTTTTTGAAAAAAAAGATATTCATATACATGTACCTGAAGGAGCAACACCAAAAGACGGACCTTCAGCTGGTATTGCAATGGTAACTTCAATTGTTTCATCTCTAACTGGAATTCCAGTAAAGAGAGAAGTTGCTATGACAGGAGAAGTTACATTAAGAGGAAGAGTACTTCCAATTGGAGGTTTAAAAGAAAAATTATTAGCAGCTCTTAGAGGAGGAATTAAAACTGTTTTAATTCCAGATGAGAATGAGAAAGATTTGGCGGAAATACCTAAGAATGTAATTGAAGGTTTAAAAATTATTCCAGTCAAAACAGTTGATGAAGTTCTAAAAATTGCTTTAACTAGTTCATTAACGCCAATTGATTGGGTAGAAATTGATCTTTCACAAACGCAAAAAAGCAAAGAAATTACTAGTGAAAGACCGGTAAATTAAATTATTTAATACTTAAATACTCGATATAACTTCTAAAAGAAATTACAATTAGATAAATTCCAAATACCTTAGTAATTAAGTTTCTACTAACTTTATGGACAACTTTTGCTCCAATAGGGGCCATTATCATTGTAACTGGTACAAAAACTAAAAATCCGGCAAGATTAAAATAACCAAAACTAAGAGGTGAATTAACTTTGGCAAATAATGCCCCACTCAAAATCATGCTAATTGTTCCTGAGATTGCAATTAATATTCCAATAGCTGCAGATGTTCCAATAGCCTTTCTCATATCATAGCCAAATAATCTCATAAAAGGCACAGATAACGATCCACCACCAATGCCTAGTGGAACAGAAACAAAGCCAATAAAATTTCCAATTATAATTTTATAAATTTTTGGGATATTTCTTTCAGTTTCCTCTAGTTTCGATTTTAAAAATAAAAAAAATAGACCCACTAAGAATGCAAACAATGAAAAGAATAAAACTAAATTAGCTGTCTTAAGATTTGAAGCTAAGAAAGTTCCAATAATAACTCCTAAAACTATATAAATACCAAACGATTTAATAAGACCAAAATCAACTGCATTAAATTTCATATGGGTTCTAGTGGACATGATTGATGTTGGGATAATAATTGCTAGAGATGTCCCCAAAGCTAAATGCATTTTAGTTGCCATTTCAAAATCAAGAACAGTAAATGCATAATAGAGTGCAGGCACCATTACTAAACCGCCTCCCACCCCAAGTAGTCCAGCCGCAAAACCAGCAATGGTTGCTGCCACAACCATTACAATTATAAGATAAAATATTTGAGACCAATCAATCATAAAAATATTCTTAACATATATATTTTAAGCTAATAAATAGTAGTTAATATATATATAAATGAAAAAACTTAAAAAATATTGGTATATAATTCTTGTTTTGCCATTAGTTTGGTATTTTTATCCGCAAGATTATTTAAAGAACTGTGTAAGCGATTTTAAGGACAAACAAACGTTCTATAAAAATCAATTTGCAGATCAGTATGGTTTAATTACATGCTCAAAGATTAAAAAAGAAGATCTGAGTACCTTTAATCTTCTAAAAGGCAGAGTCTTTTCAAAAACTACTGCATTTAAAAAGTACTTGCCTCGTTAATTATTATTTTAACTTTCTATTTTTATTGTTATACAAAGCTCCTTAGTAAAAGGGCGATTAGCTCAGTTGGTAGAGCATCTCGTTTACACCGAGAGGGTCCTAGGTTCGAGTCCTTGATCGCCCACCATCTTCTTAATTTATAGAGAGTTTTTTAACGTTTTTTAAAAAAGCTATAAAAATATTTTGCAAAAGACTTTCAAAAAAAATCAGTATATAAGTTTGTCTTCAAGTTAACTTGAATTGTGGTGACAGCATAATCTTAGCTTCATCACTTTTTTTAGGGGGTGTAGCTCAGCTTGGTTAGAGCGCCTGCCTGTCACGCAGGAGGCCGCGGGTTCGAGTCCCGTCACTCCCGCCAGTACTTATATGAATATGGAATATAATTTTATTAATATTTAAGTGAGTTCAGCTTTTTTTAATTCTTTTGCTGTTTTATTTGTTGCTATAGATGCAGCAGGAATTGGTCCTTTATTTTTATTATTAACGGAAGGAGCAACAAGAGAACAAAGGTTTAAAATTGCAATCAAAGCATCTTTGATTTCATTTATAGTATTAATTATTTTTGCATATGGAGGCAAATTTTTTTTTAATTGGATAGGCGTTTCAATAGATTCTTTGAAAATTGCAGGGGGAATAATTTTATTTATTATTTCAATTGAAATGTTGTTAGATAAAAGAAGATTAAGAAGAGAGGAAAGTGCTAATAAAGTTTTGCATGAAAAAACATTAGAAGAAATTGCAATTTTTCCACTGGCTATTCCTTTAATAGCAGGACCGGCTGCCTTAACCTCAGTTTTACTTTTAGTAAATGCTAGTTCTAAGTATCCAGAAAAATTATTTATGGTTTATATTGCCTTAGCTGCAGTAATGATTGTAACTTTTTTTCATATGATATTTTCTGCAATTCTTGCAAACTATACCAGCAAAAATATTTTAAATGTATTTTCAAGAGTAATAGCTTTAATTTTAGCATCTCTCGCAATTCAATTTATTATTGATGGAATAAAATCTAGTTTCGGATTTTAATTATTTCTTTCAAGCAATCTAAACATACCTAAAGTTACAGAGACTGCATTAGAAACATTTAAGCTTTCAATTTGTTTATTAATTTGAATCTTTACAAGATGATCACAATTTTCTTTTACCAACCTTCTGAGTCCTTCTCCTTCAGATCCAAAAACGAAAGCATTATGATCAGACCATTTTTGATCTTCAATATTTTCTTTTGCGTGACCATCTAATCCATAAACCCAATAATTGTTTTTTTTAAGAACTTCTAGCGCATTAGTAATATTTGAAACTGGTATAACATTTACAAGCTCCATTGCTCCACTAGCGCTTTTGTACATCATTTTATTTTTAGGATTGTAATTTTTTTCTAAAAGAATGACTGCATCAATATTGAATGCACTACACGATCTTATTATTGATCCTATATTTCTTTGATCTGTAATATCATCAAGTACAACCACTGTATTTTTTGAATTATTTTTATTTTTTAAATATTCTTTTAATTCAATTGCTGGAATATTTTCTATTTCAACAGCAACTCCTTGATGCACAATATTCTCACTAATAAAAATTTTATCTATTTCCTTTTTATCTTTAATTTCAATTATAATTTTTTTATCAAAATTTTTAGGAGTAAAATCCTTTTGGTTTTCTTCAGTGATAATCAGCTTATTTATTTTTCTTTTAGGGTTTTTGATGGCAGATAAAACTGCATGTTTGCCACCTATCCAAAATGAGCCACTTTTCATTGATTTAATCGTTATAACTATCTTAATTTGAGCTAAAAATGTATTGCATTAATATTGCTCACTAATTATATTCCGCATAATTTTAAGCTTCAAAATCGCAATAGTGTGGTTATGGAGTTGTGTTGTAAATTTTTTCTTTTTTAGAACACTTGAAAGCCACTCAAAGCAAAACCTCCGTAGTTTTGTGAAAAATTGGAGGGGTGACCGAGTGGTTAAAGGTGACGGTCTGTAAAACCGTTGGCTCCGGCCTACGAAGGTTCGAATCCTTCCCCCTCCACCAAGAGGGAGTGTTTAAAGAAAAGAAATGTTAGCAACAAAATAAAATTAGGAGTAAGGTTTGGTTACGCGGGTGTAGTTCAATGGTAGAACTCCAGCCTTCCAAGCTGGTTGTGAGAGTTCGATTCTCTTCACCCGCTCCAGATAAAAAATTAATAATAAACTGAGAGGTGTAGAAAAAGTAAATGTCTAAGGAAAAATTTCAAAGAACGAAACCACATTGTAACATTGGTACTATTGGTCACGTCGATCATGGTAAAACAACTTTAACAGCCGCGATCACAAAAGTTCTTGCAAAATCTGGTGGAGCAAAATTTGTTGCTTACGATCAGATTGATAAAACACCCGAAGAAAAAGCAAGAGGTATTACTATTTCTACAGCTCACGTTGAATACGAAACAGCAAAACGTCACTATGCACATGTTGATTGTCCAGGACATGCCGACTATGTGAAAAATATGATTACAGGTGCAGCACAAATGGATGGAGCTATTTTAGTTGTGAATGCAGCTGATGGTCCAATGCCACAAACTAGAGAACATATTCTTTTAGCAAGACAAGTTGGAGTTCCGGCTCTAGTTGTTTTCTTAAATAAAGTTGACACTGTTAATGATAAAGAACTTTTAGATCTTGTTGAAATGGAGATCAGAGAATTATTGACTTCTTATGGATATCCAGGAGACAAAACTCCAATTGTTAAAGGATCAGCATTAAAGGCAATCGAAGGTGACATTGAACTTGGAGACAAACCAATCCTTGCGTTAATGGAAGCAGTCGACACATTTATTCCACAACCAAATAGACCAAAAGAAAAACCATTCTTAATGCCAATAGAAGATGTATTTTCGATTTCTGGCCGAGGAACAGTTGTTACTGGTAGAATTGAAGCTGGTGTAATTAAGACTGGTGAAGAAATGGAAATCATCGGAATTAAGGCTACACAAAAATCTGTGTGCACTGGTGTTGAAATGTTTAGAAAACTTTTAGACTCAGGTGAAGCAGGAGATAACGTTGGTATTCTTTTAAGAGGTATTGAACGTGATCAAGTAGAAAGAGGACAAGTTTTGGCTAAGCCAGGATCAATTAAGCCTCATACTAAATTTGAAGCCCAAGCTTATATTTTAAAAAAAGAAGAGGGCGGAAGACACACTCCATTTTTTACTAAATATCGTCCTCAGTTTTATTTTAGAACAACAGACGTTACAGGTGAAGTTGCGTTACCAGTAGGTGTTGAAATGATTATGCCTGGCGATGAGGCAAAAATGACTGTTACTTTAATCACTCCAATTGCGATGGATAATAATTTAAAATTCGCGATTAGAGAGGGAGGAAGAACTGTAGGAGCTGGAGTAGTTACTAAGATTATAGAATAAATCTTAGGAGTGTAGCTCAATTGGTAGAGCGCCGGTCTCCAAAACCGGAGGTTGCGGGTTCAAGTCCCTCCACTCCTGCCACAGTTATTAAATATGTTTAACCCTATTCAATTTTTAAGATCTGTTAAGCAGGAGGCTTTAAAAATATCTTGGCCAACAAAAAAAGAAACAACTATTGGGGCATTTACAGTTTTTGTTATGTCGGTAATAGCAGCTTTATTTTTTTTGTTATTAGACCAAATTTTTAAACTTGGTCTAAATTATTTACTTGGAATTTAACTTATGATGAAATGGTATATAATTCAGGCTCATTCAGGAGCAGAAAAAAAAGTAGCTAGTCTTATTTCTGAAAAACTTGAAAAAGAAGGTTTAGCACATCACTTCGAGGAGACATTAGTTCCAACACACGAAGTTACAGAAGTAAAAAAAGGTAAAAGAACGACTTCTGAGAAAAAATACTTTCCAGGATATTTTTTAGCTAAGCTAGATATGAATGATCAAGTTTACCATTTAATTAAATCTATAAAAAGAATTACAGGGTTTTTAGGTGTTCCAGGAAAACCTACCCCAATTTCTGAAGCTGAAGTTACAAAGATTATGGGAAAAATTGAAGACGGAGCTCTTAAACCCTCAACTAGTATAAGTTTTGATATCGGAGAACAAGTTAGAGTATGTGATGGACCTTTTGCTTCATTTAGTGGTTTAGTGGAGGGAGTGGATGAAGAAAAGTCTAGACTAAAGGTTTCTGTTTCGATATTTGGTAGGCCCACACCTGTAGATTTAGAATACGGACAGGTAGAAAAGATTTAAGTATGGCTAAAGAAATTTCTGGAATTTTAAAATTACAAATTAAAGGTGGGCAAGCTAATCCAGCTCCTCCTGTTGGACCTGCTCTTGGACAAAGAGGAGTAAATATAATGGAATTTTGCAAATCATTTAATGATAAAACTAAATCTTTAATGGGGCAGCCTGTTCCAGTTGTTATCACTATATATAAAGACAAAAAATTTGATTTTATAATTAAAACACCTCCAGCATCTTTTTTAATTAAAGAAGCTATTAAATTAAAGAGTGGCTCCAAAGAACCAGGAAGACTTGTTGCTGGATCAATTACTAAGGCTCAGCTTAAAAAAATTGCAGAAATTAAAATGAAAGATTTAAATGCTTTTGATATTGAGCAAGCGATTAAAATTATTGCTGGTTCAGCAAGATCAATGGGTGTTGAGGTAAAAGACTAATGTCAAAAAAACATTCAAAAAGATATTCAGCTTTAATTAAAGGTCATGATAAAACAAAAGAACTTGCATTACCTGAGGCTATTAAACTATTAAAAACAAAATCAAATACAAAGTTTGCAGAATCGATGGAAGTAATTTTTTTTTTAAATATCGATAAAGCTAAAACAGATCAAAATTTAAGAACAGTAGTAGATTTGCCAAATGGTAACGGCAGAAAAGTTAAAGTTGCAGTTATTTGTGGTAACGACAAACTTAATGAAGCTAAATCTTCAGGTGCTGACATATCTGGTTCAGAAGATTTAATTAATGAGATCAATTCAGGAAAAGTAAATTTTGATGTATTAATTTCAACACCAGACATGATGGCAAAAGTTGGAAAATTGGGAAAAGTTTTAGGACCAAAAGGATTAATGCCTAATCCAAAATTAGGTACTGTTGCAAAAGATATAAAGTCTACAGTGGATGCAATTAAAAAAGGCAGAATAGAAATCAAATGTGATAAAGATGGAAATTTAGGTTTATCAATTGGTAAAGTAAAATTTTCTGATAAAGAATTATCTGAAAATTTTAAAAGTGTTTATGAAGTTGTTTCAAAAGAAAAGCCAGTTGGCATTAAAGGAAATTTTATAAATTCAATTTATTTATCTACAACTATGGGGCCTTCAGTTAAACTTCAACTTACAAGCTTATAATGAATAGAGACCAAAAAAATACATATGTGAATGATTTAAAATCTGTCATCGCAGCGAACGATGGAATTTTAGTTTATCACTACGAAGGTATTACTGTTAAAGATTTAGAAAGTCTTCGAGCTAAAATGAGAGAAAGCGGAGCTTTTTTAAAAATTACAAAAAACAGAATTACAAAAATTGCACTTAAAGGATCCAAAGCTGAAAAGTTAGAAAAGTTTTTTAAAGGACCAACAGCTATTGCATGCTCAAAAGACCCTATTACTCTTGCTAAGACTTTAGTTACTTTTTCAAAAGGCAACGAAAAGTTAAAAATTCTTGGAGGACTAATGGACGAGAAGCTTTTAGAGCCATCAGATGTTGCTCATATAGCAACTTTACCTACATTAAATGAAGCAAGAGCAAAAATTGTAGGTATTTTAGCTGCCCCAGCTCAAAAAATTGTAAGTATTTTACTTGCACCAAGCGCAAAAATAGTTAATTTGATGCACGCTAAAATTTTAAAAAATTAAACCCACTAGGATATTCAAAAATGCCAGACTTAAATAAAATTGTAGAAGATTTATCAAAACTGACTGTAGTTGAAGCAGCAGAGCTATCAAAAACTTTAGAAGAAAAGTGGGGCGTATCAGCAGCAGCACCAGTTGCAGCAGCAGCTCCAACAGCAGCAGCAGGCGGCGCGGCAGCTGAAGAAAAAAATGATTTCATAGTTAATCTTGTTTCATCGGGCGACAACAAGATTGGAGCAATTAAAGAAGTACGAGCGTTTACTGGTTTAGGTTTAAAAGAGGCTAAAGATTTAGTTGAAGGTGCACCAAAACAACTTAAAGCTGGCGTTAGCAAAAAAGATGCTGACGATGTCAAAAAGAAACTTGAAGCAGTTGGCGCAAAAGTAGAACTTAAGTAAATTTAAATTTTTTTTAGAGCCGGATAATTAAATATTCGGTTAATAAAATATGTTGTTATCTTTTACAGATAAAAAAAAAGTTAGAAAAAGTTTTGGCAAATTAGAAAATATACTTAATATTCCCGATTTAATAGAGGTCCAAGTAAATTCTTACAAAAATTTTTTAGAGGCAAACACAGAGCGTAAAGTTGATTCTGGAATTACAAAAGTATTTAATGATATTTTTCCAATAGAAGAATTTTCAGGACTTGCAACTATAGAATATATTTCATATCGATTTGAAAAACCAAAATATACAGTTCAGGAATGCAATCAAAGAGGACTTACATATTCAGCAGCATTAAAAGCAACACTTAGATTAGTTGCTTACGACATCAACGAAGAAAAACAAACTAAACAAGTTTTATCTGCCAAAGAGCAGGAAGTTTATATGAGTGATATTCCACTTATGACTCCTAGAGGAACATTTGTTGTGAATGGAATAGAGAGAGTTTGTGTAAATCAGATGCACAGAAGTCCAGGAGTTTTCTTTGATCATGATAAAGGAAAGACGCATGCAAGTGGAAAATTATTATTTAGCTGTAGAGTTATTCCTTATAGAGGATCTTGGTTAGACTTTGAATATGATACAAAAGATATTTTAAATTTTAGAATTGATAGAAAAAGAAAGTTGCCAGTATCAACATTATTGATGGCTCTTGGTTATAATAGAGATGATATTTTAAATCTTTTTTACGAAAACATAAGATACGATTTAACTTCAGAAGATGAGTGGAAAACAAAATTTACTCCAGAAAATTTTAAAAATTATAAATTAAAAAATGATTTAGTTAACGCAGAAACAAAAAAAATTATTATCAAAAAAGATACAAAGATTTTGTACCCAATGGCATTAAAATTAAAGAAAGAGGGACTTAATAGTTATCTAGTTAAGACTCCTGATTTATTTGGAAAGTATTTAGCAAACGACATTATTAATGAAAAAACAGGCGAGGTAATTGCTGAATCTGGAGATGAAATTACCAATGATTTAATTACTAAACTTACAGATCTTAAAACAAAAACAGTTTATCTGCTTGATATTGATGGCGTAAATCGAGGGCCTTTTTTAAGAAATACCTTAACTATTGATAAAAATCTTAATCAAGACGAGGCTAGCATGGATATTTATAGAGTTTTAAGACCAGGTGAACCACCAACAATAGAGACTGCTAAAAACTTATTTGGAAATCTTTTCTTTAATCATACACGATATGACCTTTCAGAAACAGGTAGAGTTAAAATGAATGCTAGAATGGACCTTGATTGTGATCCAAAATTAACCGTTCTTAGAAAAGAAGATATTGTTACTATCGTTAAACATATGCTG
>JABHUX010000046.1 GCA_018658635.1 Alphaproteobacteria bacterium | reverse complement strand
TAGAAAAAACTAATTTTGAATTTTTTATTGAAGAACCTTTGATAACAAACAGAACCAATGATTATGATAAAGATATTTTTAATATTACTCAAATCATGAATATAAAAATAGAGGAGTTTATAAATAGAGATCCTGCTCACTGGCTATGGTCACACGATAGATGGAAATAAAAATACTATTTAAGAATTAATTCTGGATCAATTTTGGCATCAAACCAATTCACTCCAAAATGTAAGTGTGGTCCAGTGGCTCTGCCTGTTGAGCCGACCTTTCCAATTACTTGCCCTTTTTTAATTAATTCATCTTTTTTTACTAAAATTTCATCTAAATGAGCGTAAATTGTCGAAACCCCATGTCCATGATCTAAAATTATACTTCCTCCTGTAAAATAAAAACCATTTTCAGCAAGTGTCACATAGCCATCTGCCGGGGATTTAATGTCTGTTCCCTTCGGTGCTGCAAAATCAATACCTAAATGTGGTGAACGAGCTTTACCATTCAATATTCTTTGACTTCCATAAACCCCCGATATCACACCATCAACAGGCTTACTAAATCCGGATGAGAAAAACTCAAAATCTGAATTAATCAATTGAGCATTTTTAATTAAATTATTTTCTTTTTTTATTATTTCTAATGATTCTTGATCAGGAGTAACCATTTTTTCGTGAAGACCATCTACTTTTTGAATTTTGTATTGTCTTTTCTTTATTTTGTAAGTTTTAGAAATTATTTGATTATTCTTATCAACTGACTCAATAACAACATTTCCTACTTGATTGTAATTAATACCAAAAACAAAAATACCATTTTTGGATAATTTTATTTTTTGATTATTAACATATATAGACTTATCCGCCTGTTCTTTCCCAACAATAAGCGCTCCTTGAATAATTTCTCCATTTAACTCAAAAGCATTTAAAAAGTTTGATTGGAATAATAAAAATAATATAATTAAAAAACGCATTTATTTTTTATTCAATTGTTTAAATCTTTCTGCAGCTTCAACATAGGAAAAGTAAGCTTCTTGCAATTCCACATTCCAATATTTTAATTCCGATAAATTTATTTTCTTTCCAGAGACTTTGCAAAACACATAATCGCCTGGATTGATAATCTCAAAATTTGCAGGTTTAAATTTTAATTTCGCTTCTTTCATAAGAAATATTTTTAACTAATTTTAGCTTTAATTTTTCCATCTGATAATTCAATTACAATATCATTATTTTTATTAGCGTGATCTTTTTTATAAACAAGATTATTATTTAAGTCTCTGACAATTGAAAAACCTCTTTTTAGAATTCTATTAGTATCTAAGCTATTTAATCTAGAAAAAATACTATTTAAATTTAACTGAAAATATTTAAATTTATTTTTTAATAAATTAACAAGAGATTTATCAAAACTTTTAATTTTCTCTTTTTTTTCTCTAATAAGATTTTTTAAATTATTAATATTTAATGATTTCACCAATTGATAAATATTTTTATCTTTTTCTTTTAAAAATAAATTAAAACCAGAAATTAATTGCTTTTGTAATACAAAAATTTTTTCTGTTAAATTATTTTTTTCTGGGACAGCTTTTTCTGCGGCGGCTGTTGGAGTTGATGCTCTATAGTCTGCAACAAAATCCAGTAAAGTAAAATCAGTCTCATGACCAATTGCAGAGATAATTGGTATTTTACTTACAAATGCAGCTTTAACTACATTCTCATCATTGAATGATATTAAATCTTCTACTCCTCCACCACCTCTAGCTATTATTATTGTATCGACATTAATTTTTTTGTTAAAAAATTCTATTCCTTGAATAATTTCTCCTGCTGATTTATTTCCTTGCACAGAAATTGGATAAATTAAAAGATGGGTTGGATATCTATCTTTAACTCTATTAATAATATCCATTATTACAGCACCTGTTGGAGAGGTGATTATTCCAATTTTATCAGGAATAAATGGAATAGGTTTTTTATGTTCTTCGTTAAAATATCCTTCAGCTTGTAATTTTTTTTTTCTTTGCTCAATTAATTTTAGGAGCGCTCCCTCGCCTTGAAGTTCGATTTGATCTACTTTAATTTGGTAACTTGAGATGCTACTTTTGGCATAAGTTGTAATTTTTCCTTCAGCAACAACTTCCATTCCCTCTTCTGGAAAGACTTGCAAAAGCGGTACTGCGCTTGACCAACAAATAGCATTCAGTACAAAATTTTCATCTTTTAAAGAAAAATACAAATGGCCTTTATTTTCTTTTATTTTAGAAACTTCTCCTCTAATTCTCACTCTTTCAAAATTTTGTTCTAAAATATTTTTTGTTAAAGATGTAATTTCTGAAACAGAAAATTCTGGTATGTTTTTCATTATCAATTTATATACCTATATTATTATATGAACATAGCTGTTATAGGAAGTGGCGGAAGAGAACATTCCATTTGTTTTAAATTAAAACAATCAAAACAAACCAATAAAATTTTTTGTATTCCAGGAAATGCAGGCACAAGCACAATAGCAGAAAATATCAATATAGATGTTCTTAACTTTAAAAGTATTTCAGAATTTTTAAGAAATAATAATATAAAAATAGTGTTTATTGGCCCTGAAGTTCCTTTAGTTAAAGGAATTAAAGATTACCTAGAAAAAAAAGGGTTTTTTGTATTTGGACCTTCTAAAGCGGCATCAAGATTAGAAAAATCTAAATCTTTTACAAAACAACTCTGCAAAAAATATAAAATTCCTACGGCACAATATAAATCTTTTAGCAGCATGAAAGGAGTTAAAGAATATATAAAAAAAATGAATACTCCTATAGTGATAAAAGCTGACGGGTTAGCCTCTGGTAAGGGAGTTTCTATCTGTAATAATAAAACTGAGGCATTGCAAAAATGTATAGAAATTAATCAAGGAAAATTTAAAAGTTCTAAAAAATTTGTTATTGAAGAATTTTTATCAGGAGAAGAGGTAAGTTACTTTGTGCTATCAGATGGAAAAAATTATAAATTTTTTGGTTCAGCGCAAGATCACAAAAGAATAGGCGAAGGCGATACTGGTCCTAATACTGGAGGAATGGGTGCTTATTCTCCTTCAAACATTATAACAAAAAAAGTTGAGGAAAAAATAAAGCAGCAAATTATTGAACCTACATTAAAAGGACTAAAAAAATTGAGATGCCCTTTTGTTGGAATTCTCTACGCAGGCTTAATTATTAAAGATAATCAACCTAAACTCATTGAATATAATATTAGACTTGGAGATCCCGAATGCCAAGTTTTGATGATGAGATTAAAAACAGATTTATTGAAAATTATATTAGCTTGTAAAAATAAACAAATCAATAAAACAAAAGTTAATTGGAGCAATAAAAAAGCAATAACAATTGTTGCGTCATCTAAAGGATATCCTAATAAGCAAAGCAAAATATCAGAAATAAAAAACATAAAGAAAATATTACTAAATAATAATCAATATTTATTTCACTCAAGTACATTTGAAAAAAATAATAAAATTTTCTCATCCGGAGGTAGAGTTTTAAATGCTACAGCCTTAAATAAAAATCTTAAATCAGCCCGAGATATATGTATTAACATGTTAAAAAAAATTAGCTGGAAAGATAAATACTTTAGAAAAGATATTGGCTGGAGAGCTATTGATAGCTAATTACGTTTTTTCTTAAAAAAATTTTTCATTAAATCTAAAAAAATATTTTCTTTAAAACCATAATAAAACTTAGGCTTATGGTGTAAATTATTAGAATAAATCAACTTTGGACCATTAATAAAACCTCCTGACTTTTTATCTTCTAAACAAAAATAAACTCTTCTAATTCTAGAAAGAGAAATTGCAGATGCACACATAGCGCATGGCTCTAAAGAACAATAAAGATCAAATTTATCTAATCTTTTTGAATTTGTTAATTTTAAGGCTTTTAAAATAGCATTAATCTCCGCATGTAAAATTGGATTTTTTTTAGTTTGATTTATGCATGCTGATATAACTTTTTTATTAACTGGATCTACTATAATTGCGCTAATAGGAAGCTCTCCTAATGCAAGAGCTTTTTTTGATAATTTTAAAAGTAAATTAGTATAAATATCAATCTGACTATTCATTATGAATAATAATTATCAAAAAAAAATTAGAATAGCTAAATTTTTATCTAATAAGGGATATGGCTCTAGACGTGAAATAGAGCAATTAATTCAAAAAAATAAAATTATTGTTAATAAAGAAATTATTTCATCTCCCATTACTTTTGTAAGCAATGAAGATGAGATAATTATAAATAATAAAAAAATTAATCTTGAAATAAAACTAGAGGTATGGAAATTTTATAAACCATTAAACTACATCACTTCTCGAAATAAACAGGACGACAGACCAATTATATACGATCTATTACCTTTTAATCTTAAAAAAATAAAAACGGTTGGTAGATTAGATATTAATTCTGAAGGACTTTTATTATTAACAGATGATGGTGAAATAATAAGAAATTTAGAATTACCAAAAAATAAATTTATTAGAAAATATAAAATTAGAGTTTATGGATATATAGATGAAAATTCTCTCGACAGGATCAGCAAAGGTGTAAAAATAAACAATATTCAATACGCTCCTTTCGAATATAAATTTTTAAAAAAAGGAAATGCAAATTCTTGGATAGAATTTCATATGCGCGAAGGAAAAAATAATGAAATAAGAAATTTATGTGCTGCTGTTAATCTTAAAGTGAATAGACTAATTCGTATAGAATACGGTCCGTTTAAACTCAAAAATTTATTAGCTGGAAAAGTAGAGAAAGCAGAAGAAAAAGAAATGAGATTATATGAGGATCATATCAGGAAAATATAAAGGGAAAAAAATACTTTTTCCGAGTAAATTAATTACTAGACCTCTAAGGGATAGAGTAAAAGAAAGTATATTTAATATATTGCAACACTCAAATAAAATTCAATTTGAATTTAAAAATTCAACAGTTTTAGATCTTTTTTCTGGTTCCGGTTCCTTTGGATTGGAATGTTTATCAAGAGAGGTAGAAAAAGTATTTTTTTTTGAAAAGAACCCAGAAGCATTTTCTATTTTAAAAAAAAACCTTAATATCCTAAATATACTAAGTGCGAATGCTATCGCTACTAATGAAGATGTTTCTTTAATCCAGAATAATAAGTTATTTCATCAAATTAAACCTAATTTAGTATTTTTAGATCCGCCTTTTAAAATAAAAAATATTGATAATATAATAAATGACTTAAAGAAGATTATTAACAAAAAAAATATATTGGTTATTCATACAAACTCTGAAAACAATATTGAAAACAAAGAACTCGATATTATTGAAGAGAGAATTTATGGCGTTTCTAAAATCTACTTTGCAAAATTAAATCTAACTTAATAGAGAATAAGTCTCTTTTTTGATTGCTTCTACAGCTGGTTGATTAAAAGGATTTAAATCTAGCGCTTTACACATAATTGCAGTTTCTAACATTGAATAAACAAGTAAAGAAATGAAGCTTTGAATAGGCTTTTTTTGATCAACTAATATTACTCGAAATGGTATTAAATTCTTTTTAAAAACATTTACGGTTGCATTAAATTGTGCATCTACAATATTATCTAAAGAACTTTTTTTAAATTTTTGATTAAAATAATCTGTAATTGGCTGATCAATTTTATTATTGATTGTTTTAAAGAATGTAAAAAATTTATTTCTCTTTCCGCCTAAATAAAGCTGCATAATACTATGATGGTCTTTAGGACACTCCGAAATAATTGGCGTGAAATCTTTTCCGTTCTTACCAATGCTCTCTGCTAACAACTGTTGATGCCAAAAACCATAATTTAACAAGTTATGCGAATAAATAAGGGACACGTGAGTATCTATTTTAGATTTTGTCATTAAAGTTAATAAAGTAGCTGCATTATTAATTAGGTTTTTCTTTAAATCTTTTTTAAGAACAGAGTTAATACCTTGAATAATTTCCTTATGATCAAGATTAAACATTAACAAACCTGCCTCTGATAAAACAGAATATCGACCACTAAGATTTGCATTGTGTTCGAAAAATAAAATATTATTTTTTGTTGCGAAATTATGTAGAACACTATTTCTCTCTGAAATAATTATAAAATTTTTAGATATTTTCTTTTTTCTTTTTTTAAAATTATTTAAAATAATGTTGCAATTTGTTAAAGTTTCTAAAGTTTGTCCAGATTTGGATATAATAAAAATTGAGAATTTACTTAAATCTTTTTTAATAAAATCATTAACTGTAGATATATTTAAACTATCTAAAAAATAATAATTCTTATCTAGACCAAAAAAAGAAGAAAGCATCTTAGTTCCAAGAACAGATCCGCCCATTCCTATTATTAAGATATTTTTATGTATTCTCTTTTTTAAAAATATTCTTTTTAAGAAAAGACTTTTTTGGTAGTCTTCAGACAACGTGTTAAGAAAAAAATTTTCTTTGTTATAAAGTAAATTTTTAAATATCTCAGAGCATTTTCTTAAATTATTTTTATAAGTTATTGAATTATTTTTTAAAAAATTAAAAGAATTAATTTTCATCAAACTATTTTATTTTTTCAAGAATACTTTTTTCTAAAGATCCGGAATCTGTTCCTTTGTTAATTTCTGTATCTTTTTTATCTTTTCCAAGATTTTTATTAAAAATATCTTTTAAATTATCTTTCTCATCTTTTTGATTATTTTGATTTATTGAATCTGGTGGCAACAGATCGAAATTTGGGGGCATGGTCAAAGGGTTTCTTTTTTCAATTAAAAATTCGTCAGGAACATCTTTTTTCATACCTAACCCCTTTTGAACGTTTTCACATGAACTTAATAAAAAGATTAATGCAAATAAATTTATAATTTTTTTCATGTTTTTTTTATTTTAAACAGATCAATTATTATTAAGCCAACAATTCCAATAGTGATGAAAATATCAGCAATATTAAAGGTAAACCAGTGAAAACTCTCATAATGAAAATCTATAAAATCAGGAACAGAACTGTAATAATATCGATCAAATAAATTACCTAATGCTCCTCCTAAAATTATAGAAATAAAAATAGATTCTAAGTAATTTGATGAAGTTAACATCCAATAAATTAATATTAAGTTAATAGCGGTTATAATAATTGAAATAAGTAAATAAAAAATATTAGGTTCAAGCTGGAAAATTCCAAAACCAATTCCACTATTCCAAACTAAAGAAAAATTAAGAAAAGAGTTGATATAAATTTCAGATAAAGAATTTTTTAAAATTAAAACTTTTGAAATTCTATCTATTGTAAAAAGAACAAGAACAAAAATAAATAAATATATCTTCTTTTTATTCGGCATATTAATTTTTTAAACCACAAATATCTCTGCTACACGGTTTTTCTAGAATCTTCCAGCAACGTGAACATTTTTGCCCCTTTGCTTTTAGTATTTTTACAGCCACTCCTTCAATATCTTTTAATGAAAATAAATCATTTTGATTAATAAAAGGAACTGCTTTTGCTTCCGAACATATAAAAATTTCACTTAGATCTTCTTCTTTTATAAATTCTAGATATTCATCTTTTAAATAAACAATAACATTTGCTTCTAAGCTAGAACCAATAATCTTCTTATTTCTTATTTCTTCTATAGCCGCATTAACAACTTGTTTTACTTTCTTGATACTAATCCACTTTTTTTTAATTTCAGAATTATTCCAAATCAAAGGTATAGCTGGAAAGTCCTGTAAATGAATACTCTTATAATTTTTATTTTTAATTACCTGATAGGCTTCTTCAGATGTAAAAGCTAAAATTGGAGAAAACCATTTTAATAAAAAATTAATAAGAACATTTAATACTTCTAAACAGTTATTTCTTCTTTGACTATTTTCGCTATCACAATAAAGAATATCTTTTTTTATGTCAAAATAAAAAGCTGAAAGATCTAAAGTGCAAAAATTTAAAAGCTCGACATATATTTTGTGAAAATTATAAGTCTCAATATAATCTCTAAATCTTAAATCAAAGTCATATATTTGAGTTAAAATATATTTCTCTAATGATGATAATTTTGAATACTCAATTTTAGAAAAATCTTCATTTAATAATTTATCATTTAAATTTCCTAGAAGAAATCTAAGAGTATTTCTAATTTTTCGATAAGACTCAGCATGTTGATTTAAAATTGCTTTATCAATTTTCAAATCTTCAGAATAATCTGAGGCAACAACCCACAATCTAAGTATATCGGCTCCGAAATTTTTAATAACTTCTTCTGGCATAACCACATTCCCTAATGATTTTGACATTTTTTGTCCTTTACCATCCACTACAAATCCATGACACAAAATATTTTGAAATGGAGCGGCTCCTTTTGTTCCGCAGGATTCTAGTAAAGAAGAATGAAACCAGCCTCTATGTTGATCTGATCCTTCTAAATAAAGATTTGCTGGCCAAGCAAGTTCTGGTCTTTTATCTAAAACATAACTATGAGTAGAGCCGCTATCAAACCAAACTTCCACGATATCTTTAACTTGTTCATAATCATTAGCATTATAATTCTTGCCTAAAAAATCTTGTGGCTGTCTTTCAAACCAAGAATCGCTACCCTCTTCTTCAAATATTTTTGCTATACCTTCTAATACTTTTTCATCTACCAAAGGTTTTCCTGTTTTTTTTGAAATAAATATTGGCAAAGGTACTCCCCAAACTCTTTGTCGAGAAACACACCAGTCTGGTCTTGTTTCTATCATTGACCTTAATCTATTTTGTCCAACTGCTGGATAGAATTTTGTATTGCCAATTGCAGCAATCGATTTTTTTCTCAAATCATTTGTTTCCATAGATATAAACCATTGAGGTGTAGCTCTATGAACTAGCGGTGCTTTAGATCTCCACGAATGTGGATAGCTATGCTTTAGTTTACCTTTGCCTAATAATCTAGATAAATTAGTCAACTCGTTAATAATCACCCCATCAGCTTTAAAAATATGAGTACCAGAAAATTTAATAATGTTTTTTGTATAATGTCCTTTGTCATCAATTGTATCAAAGGCTTGAATATTATTGTTCAAACATAAGTAGTAATCATCGGGTCCATGACTAGGTGCGCAATGAACAATTCCTGTTCCCTGTTCCAAATTAACAAAATTAGCATCAAGCATAGGAACGTCAAAAGTATAACCGATATCTTTGAAAGGATGATTACAAACGATATTTTTTAATTCCGATCCAGAAAAACTTTCAATAATTTCATATTTTGTAATTGCACAATCTGCTAAAACTTTATCTATTAATTTTTCTGCAATAATAATTTTTTCATTATTATTTATTTTAATAATTGAATAATTAATTTTATTATTAAAAGCTAAGGCTCTATTACAAGGAATAGTCCAAGGAGTTGTTGTCCAAATAACGACGTTGCAATTTAAAAATTTTTCAGGACCAGACTTAATTAAAAACTTTGAATAAATTGTATTAGATGTATGATCATAATATTCAACCTCTGCATCAGCTAAAGCCGTCGATTCAACAACAGACCATAAAACTGGTTTAAAGCCTCTATATAATCCTCCGTTAATTATAAATTTACTAATTTCTCTTGTTATTTGAGCTTCTGAAGACTTGCTCATAGTCGTATAATAATTCTTCCAGTCTCCATTTACTCCTAATCTATTAAATTCTTTCTTTTGTATCTCGATCCAACTAGTTGCAAATTCTCTACATTCTTTTCTGAATTCATTAACTGGAACAGTGTCTTTATTTTTTCCTTTTTTCTTATATTCTTCCTCTACTTTCCATTCTATTGGTAATCCATGGCAATCCCATCCTGGTACGTAAGGGGCATCCTTGCCTGTCATTTGATTAAATCTTACAACAATATCTTTTAAAATTTTATTTAATGCCGTCCCAATATGGATGTGTCCGTTTGCATAAGGAGGTCCGTCATGCAAAATAAATTTTTCTCGATCTTTGCTGTTAGATCTCAATTCTTCATAAAGGTTAATTTGTTCCCAAAATTTAAGTATTTCAGGTTCTTTTGTTGGCAAATTAGCCTTCATAGGAAAAGAAGTTGCGGGAAGATTAATTTTAATTTCTGACATTATTTTTTGTTTAAACTAATTTTAGCAACTTTAATATCTTTCTTAATCTGATTAACCAGCATTGCACTGTTTATAAATTTTTTCTCTTTTCTAATAAAATCAATAAATAAAACTTTGATATTTTTATTATAAAAATTATGGTTTTTTCCAAAAACATTAACTTCTAAAATAGGATTAGAACTTCCAAATGTTGGTCTTACACCAAAATTGGCAATTCCTTTATAAGTCTTTTTATTAAAAATAATTTTAACGGAATAGACCCCAAACAGTGGCTTAATTTGATTTAAGATTTTAATATTTGCTGTAGGAAAACCTATTCGTCTTCCAAATTTTTTACCTTTAATGACTCTGCCAGAGATAGTCCATGGTCTTCCCATAACTTTATTAACCAAGCTAACTTTTCCGGCTTGTATTAAGCTTCTAATTTTTGATGAAGAAATCTTATGATTATTAAATTTTTTAAAATTAATTATAAATATTTTAAAGTTATTATTTTTTGAGAATTTTTTTAAAAAAAATATATTGCCCTCTCTTTTAAACCCAAATCTAAAGTCTTTGCCAACAAAAATGCTATGAACCGATAATTTTTTTAAAAGAATTGTTTTGACAAAATTATCATGACTTATTTTAGAAAAATTACGATTAAATTTTTGCTTAATAAAGAAATCAGCACGAAATTTTTTTACGGTATCTATCTTATCTTCAATGTTTAAAATTCTATTATCAGTCTTATTAAAAAAATCTTTAGGTAAAGGATCAAAGGTTAATATACCAAATTTTTTTTTTACTTTACGTGAAAAAATATAAGCTTTTTTTAAGAGTTCTTGATGTCCTAAGTGAACTCCGTCAAAATTACCTATTGCTAAAACGGAATTAACAAATTTTTTGTCAATAAAGTTGACGTTATTATAAATTTTCATTTACCAAACTAATTCGTTCTGAAAATAATTAATCTTAAAATCTTTATTTTTTTTAATCACAAAATTAGCTAAATTTGTATTTTTTTTATTCCATTCAGATTTATGAATACCGCCTGCTATGAATAAGTTTTTAACTTTAAAATTATTTGCTCCAAAAATGTCAGTATTTAAATTATCTCCGATAACAAGGATTTTATTCTTATTTATATTTTTTCTATATTTTTTTTTTAATACACTGCAAATATATTCATAAAAATATTTATAAGGCTTTCCAAAATACTTAACCTTGCCACCCATTTTTTCATATAATTTTGCAATAGACCCTGCGCAGTATTCAGTCCGGTCCCCTCTATGAACAATTAAGTCTGGATTAGCACAAATAATTTTTAAATTTCTTTTTTTTATTTTCTTTAAAATAGGAACATATTTACTAAGACTGTCCTTGTTATTATTTACCCCGGTACAAACAACAAAATTTGCATTATTTAATGTAGTTTTTTTTAGACCTAGATTAATAAATAAACTTTTATCTCTATCTGGTCCTAAATGATAAAAACATTTATTTTTACTAAAATTTTTCAAATAAAAACGAGTTAAGTCTCCTGAGGTAATTAATAAATTATAAAATTTTTTATTAAAATTTATTTTATTTAAAAATTTTTGAACGCTATGACTAGGTCTTGGAGCATTTGAAATTAATATAATTTTTTTTCTCTTTTCTATGTTTTTTAAGGCTTTTAAAGAATTAGAGTAACATTCAATGCCATTATGGACCACACCCCAAAGATCAATAAAAAATATATCAAATTTTGAATAAATTTTATTTAATCCACTTAAAAAAATAGGATTATTCATAAATTTAAAATTATTGCGTAGAACTAATTGTCTTCTTTAATTTTTCTATGATTAAATCTATTTCTTGTTTTTGAATGATCAAAGAGGGAGATAAAGCAATAATATCTCCTGTAACTCTTACAAATAATTTTTGATCTCTAAAAGCTTCACAAAGAACATTATAAGCTCTTCTGGATGGTTTCTCTGGAATAGGTTCTAATTCTATTGCTCCTATCAATCCTAGATTTCTTATATCTATTACATGTTTAGTTCCTTTTAATGAATGCAAGGCATCTTCCCAATATTTAGCAATTTCAGAAGCTCTATTTAATAAATTATCTTTTTTATAAACATCAAGAGTTGCTATTGCTGCTGCACAAGCTAATGGATGCGCTGAATAAGTATATCCATGAAAAAATTCAATAACTTTAGGATCTCCTTGCATAAAAGTTTTATAAATTTTATCTGAAACAAAAGTTGCGGCCATTGGCACAGTTCCGCTAGTCAATCCTTTAGCTATGGCCATTAAGTCAGGTTCAATATTAAAAAAATCTGCAGCAAATGGTTTTCCTAATCTTCCAAAGCCAGTAATTACTTCATCAAATATTAGAATTATATCGTTATCAGTGCAAATTTTTCTCAGTTTTTCCAAATAACCAATTGGTGGAATTAAAACTCCTGTTGAGCCAGCAACTGGTTCAACAATAACTGCCGCAATGTTCGCTGCTCCATGTTTTTCAATTTGTTTTAACAAATCATCAGCTAAATGGGCTCCCCATGCTGGCTGTCCTTTAGAATATGAATTATGTTCAAGATTATGTGTATGTGGAAGATGATAAACTTCCGGCAGAAATCTTTCGAATTGTTTCTTATTATTAACCATTCCTCCTACTGACAATCCTCCAAAACCTGTTCCGTGATAACCTCTTTCGCGACCTATTAAGATTCTTTTTGATGGCTGTCCAATTGCCCGAAAATACGCTAAAGCGATTTTTAAAGCTGTCTCAACCGCCTCTGAACCAGAATTGCTATAAAAAACATGGTTTAAATTTTCTGGCGAAATATCTGTTAACTTATTGCTTAATTCAAAAGCTTTGTAATGACCTGCTTGGAAAGAAGGAACAAAATCCAACTCAGCAGCTTGCTCCTGGATTGCTTTTACAATCTCATCTCTATTATGCCCTGCGTTGCAACACCATAAACCTGCAACTGCGTCTAAAACTTTGTCTCCGTTTGGAGTGTAATAGTACATGCCTTTAGATTTTGAGACTATTCTTGGATCTGCTTTAAAATCTTGATTGGCAGTAAAAGGCATCCAGAATGCCTCTAGATCATTAGGGGTATAATTGTTTTTTTGTGTTTGATCTTTAGCCAAGTCTTTATTTAGGGTCATAAGAGCAATACTTTATAAAGTATAATTTTAGATCTTCCATATAAATCAGGTTAAAAAAAACTAATAAAATATAGTGTTTTTGCTGTTTTATTGTACTATTCACCCCTTGAAATTTAATAGATCAATCATCATATATCGTCAGGTACATTGTTGTACGAAGTTATATTTTGATTAACAACTAATTTTACGGAGAATTAAATTAATGAACTTTAGACCTTTACACGATCGCGTTCTTGTTCAGCCTTTGGATGGAGAAGAAAAAACAGCAGGTGGAATAATTATACCGGATACAGCAAAAGAAAAACCTTCGGAAGGAAAAATTATTGCTGTTGGTCCTGGAGCAAAAACTGAAGATGGAAAAATTTTACCAATGGAAGTTAAAGTTGGAGACCTTGTTCTATTTGGAAAATGGTCTGGAACTGAAGTTAAAATTGACGGCGTAGAATATAGCATCATGAAAGAGTCTGACATCATGGGCATTATGTCTAAAAAAAAATAAATAAAATATAAAAAAGGAGAAAAAAAATGGCAGGTAAAATTGTAAGATTTGATACAGATGCAAGAAATGCAATGCTAAGAGGCGTTGATATACTTGCAAACGCTGTAAAGGTAACACTAGGACCAAAAGGAAGAAATGTAGTTATAGACAAATCATTCGGTGCTCCTAGAATAACTAAAGATGGCGTAACTGTTGCAAAAGAAATTGAGCTTGAGGATAAATTTGAAAACATGGGAGCTCAAATGGTTAAGGAAGTCGCTAGCAAGACTAATGAAGAAGCTGGTGATGGAACAACAACCGCAACTGTTTTAGCGCAAGCGATCGCAAGAGAAGGCTGCAAATACGTTGCTGCTGGAATGAATCCAATGGATTTAAAGAGAGGAATTGATTTAGCGGTAGAAGCTGTAATCAACAGAATTAAAGAAAGTTCAAGAAAGGTAAAAACTAGTGAAGAAATTGCACAAGTTGGAACTATTTCTGCAAATGGTGAAAAAGAAATTGGAGACATGATTGCAAAAGCAATGCAAAAAGTTGGTAACGAAGGTGTTATCACAGTTGAAGAAGCAAAAGGTCTTTCAACAGAACTTGATGTAGTTGAGGGTATGCAATTTGATAGAGGTTATCTATCTCCTTACTTTATCACCAATGCAGATAAAATGATTGCAGAATTAGAAGATCCACTAATTTTTATTACAGAAAAAAAATTAACTAACTTGCAGCCTATGGTTCCTCTATTAGAAGCGGTTGTACAATCTAGCAGACCATTTTTAATTATTGCTGAAGATATTGAGGGCGAAGCTCTTGCAACTTTAGTTGTAAATAAATTAAGAGGTGGTTTAAAAGTCGTAGCAGTTAAAGCTCCTGGCTTTGGTGATAGAAGAAAATCAATGCTAGAAGATATTGCTATCTTAACTGGTGGACAAGTTATATCTGACGATCTTGGTATTAAACTTGAAAACGTTAAGTTAAAAGATCTTGGTCAATGTAAAAAAATTAGAGTTGATAAAGATAACACAACTATCGTTGATGGTGCAGGAAAAAAATCTGAAATAGAGGCAAGATGTGGTCAAATCAGAAAACAAGTTGAAGAAACTACTTCTGATTATGATAAAGAAAAATTACAAGAAAGATTAGCTAAACTTGCTGGCGGTGTTGCTATTATTAAAGTTGGCGGCGCTACAGAAATTGAAGTTAAAGAGCGAAAAGACAGAGTAGAAGATGCCCTTAATGCTACTAGAGCAGCTGTACAAGAAGGTGTGGTTGTTGGTGGTGGATGTGCATTATTATATGCTTCTGAAGCTCTAAATAATTTAAAACCAAAAGGTGATGACCAAAAAGCTGGTGTTGAAATAATCAGAAAAGCTTTACAATATCCAATCAGACAAATCACAAGCAATGCTGGAGTTGATGGTTCAGTAATTGTTGGAAAACTTTTAGAAGCAAAAAAACCTTCTCAAGGTTACGATGCTCAAAGTGGTGAGTATTGCGATATGTTTGCAAAAGGTATTATCGACCCAACTAAAGTTGTTAGAACAGCTCTTCAAGATGCTTCTTCAATAGCTGGTCTACTTATTACAACTGAAGCAATGATCGCTGATAAACCCGACGACAAAAACTCTAATTCTGGTGGTGGCGGTGGAATGCCAGGCGGAATGGGTGGTATGGGCGGAATGGGTGGTATGGGCGGAATGGGAATGTAATTCCATCCTCTCTAGCAAACTTTCTAGAATAAATTCAAAACCCCGGACTAAAAATCCGGGGTTTTTTTTTGACTATTTTAAAAGATTTAAAAAATTATTTTTCTCAATTTTTTTAGAAACAAAAATACAGGCAGAGCTTTTTAATATAACACCATCATTTATAATTCTTAGGTTATTTGCTTTTAAAGTTGAGCCTGTAGAAGTTATATCCGTGATCAATTCAGAAGAGCCGGTAAATGGATAAGACTCTGTTGCTCCTAAACTTGGAACAACTCGAAATTGACTTACTCCTTTTGATAAGAAAAAGGATTCAGTTAAATTTGGGTATTTTGTTGCAACACGCATACGACGACCATATTTTTCTCTAAATTCAAAACTTACTTCTTCTAAGTCAGCCATATTTTGAACATCTAGCCAATCTTTTGGTATAGCCACTACTAAATCAGCAAAACCAAAATTAAGTTTTTTGAAAATTTTTACACTTTTTGAATAAGCTTCTGGCAACTCCTTAAGTAGATCTAGTCCTGAAATACCAATATCTAAGGTGCCGTCATTAATTCTTTCAATTATTTCTCTGGCGTGTAAAAAAATTCCATCTATTTCCTTATTATTTTTAATATTAAAAAAATAATTTCTTTCCCCAAAAGAATTTACTACCTCTAAATTCTTACTTCTAAAAAAAGCTAAAGATTCATCTTTTAGCCTTCCTTTGCTAGGCAATCCTATTTTAATTTTAGACATAATTTTATAAATTTATTAATTCATTTAAATTAATCGCTCCACCTATTGCTGGTATATCCTTGGTA
>JABHUX010000045.1 GCA_018658635.1 Alphaproteobacteria bacterium | reverse complement strand
TATCATCCCCCTCGCGGGTGCTAAGACAAAATTTCAACCATGTTATGTTGGGGATGTTACTGATGCTATTATTAAAATTATAGATCAGACTAATCCTAATAAAGTTTATGAATTAGGAGGTCCTAAAATTTACTCTTTTAAAGAATTAATAGAGACGTTGCTTGTGTCATTAAAAAAGAAAAGATTTATAATAGAGCTTCCGAACTTTGTAGCCAAAGCTCAGGCAAAAATAATGCAGCTATTACCTAATCCTTTGCTTACAGAAGATCAGTTAGAAATATTAAAATCAGATAATATTTGTTCAAATGAATATCCAGGTTTTAAAGAGCTTGGAATATCAACAAGGACTATTGAGATAGTATTGCCAAATTATATTTTTAGTCAGGCTAGTCGTTAAAGGAATAGCAATATAAATACACCAAGAGTTACTCTGTAATAAATAAAAATATTTAAATTAAATTTAGATATAAAAGATAAAAAAAATTTTATTGTAAGATAAGACGAAAAAAAAGAAGTAATAAAAGCAACTACTGCAATATAATTTAAATCTGAATTATTTGTTTTAATTAAATCTAGAACCCCAAGAAAACATGCTCCAGCAGTTGTTGGTATTGATAAGAAGAAAGAAAATTTTGCAGCCTCAAATCTTGAGTATCCTAAAAAACGTCCTGCAGTTAAAGTAATGCCCGATCTACTTACACCAGGTATCAGAGAAATAATTTGAAAGAAGCCGATTACTAATGAACTCTTTATATTGAGATCTTCATATAATGTTTTTGAATGATTTATTTTGTCACTAATAAATAAAATAATCCCAAAAATAATTAAAGTAACGGCGATTATTTTTATTGAGAAATATTCGTAATTTAACAGATGAAACTTATGAACAAAATATCCAACAATAATTACAGGTATAGTTGCAACAATTATATTAAAAATCATCTTTGGTTTTTTTAGTAATCCCAAAAGCTCTGAAAAAAAGTAAATGATGATTGCAAGCAAAGAGCCCAAATGAAAAACAAGATTTAGAATTTCATTATGATTATGATAATCTAACAACTGCTCTACCATTATAAGATGAGCATTGGATGAGATTGGTAAAAATTCTGCTATACCTTGAACGATTCCAAGAATTATTATTTTGATTAATTCATCCACAATTTAAGCTTTAGTCTAGCCAGATGACATTATAAATTTAATTATTAGTTAATAGTTGTTTACAATTATTACTTGAATATTAATAAAAAACCCTAATTTTACTTATTAATTAATAAATATAGAAAATCGATTAATAATTACTGACCTAATTTTCCTTTTAAAAATATGACTTTTATGCAAATAATAGTAAAAAAACTTAATTTTAACTATTTTTACTTATGTCAGAAAAAATGCTCAAGTTTGTTAATACAAAAGGACAAACTCCTGAAAAATTGGGCCCATCTCAAAGGGTTAAAAACTTTTCTGAAATTTATAAAAATTATATTGCTCCAAAAGCAAAAGAGCAGTCCGGCAGATGTTCGCAGTGTGGAGTTCCTTATTGCCAAATTCACTGTCCACTTTCAAATAATATTCCTGATTGGTTAAAGTTAACAGCTGAAGGCAGATTAGAAGAAGCTTATGAAATTTCTTCAGCAACTAACAATATGCCAGAAGTTTGCGGGAGAATATGTCCCCAAGACAGACTTTGTGAAGGAAATTGCGTAATTGAAAGAGCAGGGCATGGCACAGTTACTATTGGTTCGATAGAAAAATTTATTACCGATACTGCTTTTGAAAAGGGCTGGGTAAAACCAATTAAAATTAAAAAAGATTTAGGACAAAGTGTTGGTATTATAGGAGCAGGACCAGCAGGTCTTGCAGCAGCAGAGCAGCTTAGAAAAATCGGATATGAAATTACAGTTTATGACAAATACGATAGACCAGGTGGATTATTAATTTATGGAATTCCAAATTTTAAATTAGAAAAAAATATTGTTGAAAGAAGAACAAAACTTTTAAAAGAAGGCGGAATTAAATTTGAATTAAATTTTACAGTAGGAAAAAATGCAACTCTATCTCAACTTAAAAAAAAACATGATGCAATATTAATTGCAACAGGAGTATATAAAGCTAGAGAGGTAGAAATTTCAGGATCAAATCTTAAAAATATTTATCCAGCAATGGAATTTTTAACAGCTTCAAACAAAAAAGGTTTAGGAGATAAAGTTAAAATGTTTGATGATGGATACTTAAATGCTGAAGGAAAAGATGTTGTTGTAATAGGAGGGGGTGACACAGCAATGGATTGCGTTAGAACTTCTATAAGACAAAATGCTAAATCAGTTAAATGCTTATACAGAAGAGATAAAAAAAATATGCCTGGCTCAGCAAGAGAAGTTGGTAATGCTGAGGAAGAAGGAGTAGATTTTCAATGGCTTACAAATCCAAAGGAATTTATTGGAAAAAATGGGCAAGTAACAGAAATTGTTCTCAATAAAATGAAATTAGGAGAAGCAGATGCAACTGGTAGACAAGCGCCAGAAATTATTTATGGCTCTGAAATTAAAATTAAAGCAGATATGGTAATTAAAGCTTTAGGATTTGATCCTGAAGATATTCCAAGTTTATTTTCAGAACCAAAACTTGATGTATCTAAATGGGGAACTATCAAAATAGATCTTAAAACAATGCAAACAAATTTAGATGGAGTTTTTGCAGCTGGAGATATTGTCAGAGGAGCATCTTTGGTTGTGTGGGCTATTAAAGATGGAAGAGATGTCGCAGAAGCAATGGATATTTATTTAAAAAATAAAATTTCTAAATCATCAAAAACAAAAATGGTTGCCTAATTATTTATGAAAATTTTAGATCAAAACTTAAAAAAACTTATTAAAGCCGGGGTTTATAATAAAGAAGATGAGCATGATGCTTGCGGGGTCGGTTTTGTTGCCTCAATTGATGGAAAATCAAGAAGAGAAGTCGTTGAAAATGGGATCGAAGCTCTTAAAGCTGTTTGGCACAGAGGCGCAGTAGATAAGGATGGAAAAACAGGTGATGGAGCTGGAATTCATTTAGAGTTATCAAAAGATTTTTTTGAAGAACAAATAAAAATTACAGGACATCATACTCATAAAAACGATCAACTATGTGTGGGTATGATTTTTTTACCAAGAAATGATTATGGAGCACAAGAAGCTTGCAGAACTATTGTTGAGCACGAAATATTATCTAATAACTTTTATATTTTTGGGTGGAGACAAGTTCCTGTAAAAGCAAAAGTTCTTGGAATTAAAGCAAATGATACAAGACCAGAAATTGAGCAAATATTATTTTCTCCTATAGAAAAAACAGGTTCAGAAGAGTTAGAAAAAAACATTTATATTATAAGAAAAAAAATCGAAAAAAAAATTGCTCAGTCGCAGTTAAAGGATTTTTATATTTCATCAATTAGTTCAAGATCGATAATTTATAAAGGAATGTTTCTCGCTGAACACTTGTCAGATTTTTATCCAGATCTATTAGATAAAAGATTTATTTCTAGATTTTCAATTTTTCATCAAAGATATTCAACAAATACTTTCCCAAGCTGGGAACTTGCTCAACCTTTTAGAATTCTAGCTCATAATGGTGAGATCAATACTTTAAAAGGAAATATAAATTGGATGAAGACTCATGAACAGGGACTTGAGTCTGATTTATATCCAAACATTGAAGATTTAAAACCAATTTTAAAATCTGGAAGTTCTGATACGGCTTGTCTTGATGCTATTTTTGAATTGTTAACAAGATCGGGAAGATTACTACCTCTTGTTAAGATGATGTTGATGCCAGAGGCATGGTCTAAAAGAAGCAAAATTATTCCTCAAGCTTATAGAGATATGTATAATTATTTAAATTCTGTCATTGAACCCTGGGATGGCCCGGCAGCAATTGCTGCAACAGATGGCAATTGGATTTTAGCCGCAACAGATAGAAATGGTTTAAGACCCTTAAGATACACAATTACGAAAGATAAAATTTTATTTGCAGGATCAGAAACTGGAATGGTCCCAGTTCAAGAAGAAAATATTATTTATAGAGGCAGAGTAGGACCTGGACAAATGATAGCAGTTAATCTTGATGAGGGTGTCTATTATAACGATAAAAAAATTAAAGATTTTTTATCTAGAAATCCTATTTACAAAAAATTTACTCAAAATCAAGTTGAGATTAGTAAAAAATTTAACAATTTAGAAGAATTTAATTCTTTTGAAGGAGATAAGTTAAGACAAAAACAATATGCAGCTGGCATTTCTATTGAAGATTTAGAAATGATCTTACATCCAATGGTGGAGGATCAAAAGGAGGCTGTCGGCTCAATGGGCGACGATACACCAGCAGCTGTTTTGTCAGATATTTATAAGCCTTTATCGCACTTTTTCAGACAAAATTTTAGTCAAGTAACAAATCCTCCAATCGACTCTTTAAGAGAAAATAGAGTGATGTCTTTAAATACAAGAATTGGAAATTTACAAAATATTTTAGGCGAAGATTTGTTTAATAAAAAAAATTATCTTTTAGAAAGCCCAGTTTTATCTAATGCGCAATTTAAAAAATTATTTGAAGTTTTAAATGATGAATATAAAGAAATAGATTGCACATTTGATCCTGAAGACTCGGAGGTTAACTTAAAAAAAGAATTAAAAAGAATTCAAGCTGAAGCAGAAATAGCAGTAAGAGAAGGGGCTAAACATATTATTCTAACTGATGAAAAAATTTCAGCAACAAAAATTGGAATTCCAATTATTCTTGCATTAGGTGCGGTACAAACTCATTTAGTTAATCATGGACTTAGAAAATTTACTTCATTAAATGTTAAATCAGCAGAATGTTTAGATGTTCATTATTTTGCGGTTTTAATTGGTATTGGTGCTACAACAGTTAATCCATATTTGGCGTTTGATTGTATTTATCAAAGACATCAAAAAAATATTTTTGGAAAGTTAACTTTTACCGAATGTATTAATAATTACATTAAAGCAGTGAATGATGGATTATTAAAAGTAATGTCTAAACTTGGTATTTCTGTCATTAGCTCTTATAGAGGCGGCTTAAATTTTAGCGGTCTTGGATTAAGCAGAGCTTTAGTTGCCGAATATTTTCCAGGAATGTATTCAAAAATTTCTGGGATTGGAGTTTCAGGAATTGAACAAATGATCAGAACTCAACATCAAAAAGCGTTTAGGGGCAATGTTATAAGTTTACCAATAGGTGGATTTTATAAATTTAGAAAAGGCGGAGAACAACATTCTAATCAGGCAATGACTATGCATATGTTGCAAACTGCAGTTGCAACAGACTCTTACAATTTATACAAAAAATATTCAAAAATTATTAATGAACAACAACCTTTAAATCTTAGAGATCTTTTAGATTTTAATTTAATTAAAAAACCAATTCTAATTGAAGAAGTTGAATCTATAACAAATATTAGAAAAAGATTTGGAAGCGGGAGCATGTCTTTAGGTGCGCTGTCAAAAGAAGCACATGAAACTTTAGCAATTGCCATGAATAGAATTGGTGGTGCATCATGTAGCGGAGAAGGAGGCGAAGATGCAAGAAGAGCAATACCAAAAGACAATGGCGATAATGCTAACTCAAGGGTTAAACAGATTGCCTCAGCTAGGTTTGGAGTAACTGCAGAATATTTAAATAATTGTGATGAAATAGAAATTAAAATATCCCAAGGAGCAAAACCCGGAGAGGGTGGTCAATTGCCAGGATTTAAAGTGACTGTTGGAATTGCAACTTTAAGACATTCTACACCAGGAGTTACTTTAATATCTCCACCTCCTCATCATGATATTTATTCAATCGAGGATTTATCCCAACTTATCTATGATTTGAAACAAATAAATCCTAAAGCAAAAATTGGAGTAAAATTAGTTTCGTCAACAGGAATAGGAACTATTGCTGCAGGAGTTGCAAAGGCAAAAGCAGATGTAATTCTAATTAGTGGACATTCAGGTGGAACAGGGGCTTCCCCATTAACAAGCGTGAAGTACGCAGGACTTCCTTGGGAAATTGGTTTAACGGAGGCTAATCAAATTTTAACTTTAAACGGCTTGAGACATGAAGTTATTTTAAGAACTGACGGAGGAATTAAAACAGGCAGAGATGTTGTCATGGCTGCAATGATGGGAGCAGATGATTTTGGAATAGCTACAACGTCTTTAATAGCCATGGGTTGTATAATGGTTAGACAATGTCATTCTAATACATGCCCCGTTGGAATTTGCACTCAAGACGAAGAACTTAGAAAAAAATTTACAGGCACACCAGAAAAAGTTGTTAATTTATTTTCATTTATAGCTGAAGAAGTAAGAGAAATTTTAGCAAGTCTTGGTTTCAAATCTTTAAATGAAATTGTTGGAAGAACAGATTTGTTAAAACAAGTAAGTAGAGGATCTTCTAATTTAGATGATTTAGATTTAAATCCTCTTTTAGTTCAGGCGGATCCAGGAGAAAATCCAAGATATTGTTTAAAAAGAGAAAGAAAAGAAGTTCCCGATAGTTTAGATAAGCAAATTATAAAAGATTCACTTTCCTTAATTGAGAAAGGACAAAAGTTTCAATTAAGTTATGCAATAAAAAATACGCACAGATCTGTTGGAACAAGATTGAGTTCAATAATTACAACTCAGTTTAAAAATAAGAAATTATCTGATGATCATATTTTAATAAAATTAAGAGGCTCAGCAGGACAGTCCTTAGGAGCATTTGGAGTTTCAGGTATTAAACTTGAAGTAACAGGTGATGCAAATGATTATGTTGGAAAAGGATTGTCTGGTGCAAAAATAATTATAAAACCAGCTTCGAACATTGAAATACAAACCTCAAAAAATACAATTATTGGAAATACTGTTTTATATGGAGCAACTTCAGGATTATTGCTTGCGGCAGGACAAGCAGGGGAAAGGTTTGCAGTTAGAAATTCAGGAGCTACAGCAGTTGTTGAAGGATGCGGAACAAATGGCTGTGAATATATGACGGGTGGTACAGTTGTTATATTAGGAGAAGTAGGCGATGATTTTGCAGCAGGAATGACAGGTGGAATGGCATTTGTTTATGACCCAGAAAATAGTTTTGAGAATTATGTAAATCCATCTTCTGTTATTTGGCAAAGAATTGAAACAGACTATTGGAATGATTTTCTTTTAAATTTAATAAAATTACATGAAAAAGAAACCCAATCAGTTTATTCAAAAAAAATTATTCAACAATGGAGTAATGAAAAGAGTAATTTTTATCAAGTTTGCCCTAAAGAAATGTTAGATAAGTTAAAACAACCATTATCGAATAAGGCAGTTCATGGAAAAGCGGTCTAAATCAATTAGTTTAGTTTGTTTTGGTTTTGGTTTAACAGCTAAATACTTTGT